>JAFTBD010000030.1 GCA_017455385.1 Clostridia bacterium | reverse complement strand
TCATAATGCGAAGGTCCTCGCGAAGAAAGCGTACTTTCTCGGGAATGCCGACTGTTTGGGTCCCGACGGTCTCACGGATGCGAAAGTCATCGAGGAGAGCCTCGAGAAAGAGGACTTTTCTCCGCTCCCCGCTTGTATGACGGATGCTTTCCGTGCGATACGGAAGAAGTCCGCGGACGAGTCTTTGACGCCGTCTTATATCGACGTGGCGCTCGACAAGGCGCTCTTTGCGGCGATCCAAGCGGGTCTTCCCGATGCGCATGCGGTCGTCAAAGAGTATTTCGTTCGCTTGTCCGATCTCACGAATATCACCGTCGCTTGTCGAGCGAAAAAGGCGGGCATCTCCGCCTCGGCTTTCGCGGAGATGACGGTGGCGGCGGGGGTGATATCCTCCTCCGACATTCGGAAGATCTTCGAGCTCGGCGCGGAGGAAGCCGCGGAGAAACTCACTTTCCCCGCGGTGTATAAAGACGCTCTCCGTGCGATGAAAGAAGGTACGGCGCATTTCGAGACTTACGTGGACGATACGCTTCTCGCGCCCATACGCAAGGCGCGCTACGATATGTTCTCGCCGGCAGCTATCGTCGGGTTTTATCTCGGGAAACTCCGCGAGATCAAGAACGTAAGGCTCATCTTGGCGAAGATCAATAACGGCGTGGACAGAGAGGTCATCAAGGTAAGAACGAGGGAATTATATGTCTAAAAACAGCAGTATTGCAGCGCTCGGCGACGCGGATACCGTGTTCGCCTTCAAAGCGGTGGGGGTGGACGCCTACGCCGTGACGAACGAGACGGAAGCGAGAGAGAAGCTCCGCCTCTTGGCGCGCAATTACGACATCATCTATATAACGGAACAATTTGCGGAACAGGTGCCCGACCTTATAGCGCGCTATAAGACTCGCCCATTCCCCGCCGTCATCCCCATCCCTTCTTCGCAAGGGTCGACGGGATACGGCAGACGCTCCATCAAGGCGGACGTCGAGAAGGCGATCGGGACGGATATTCTGCAAATAGAGGAGAACGGAAATGACTAATGGAAGGATCGTGAAAGTCGCAGGACCGCTCATCGTGGCGGAGAATATGGCGGACAGCAAGATGTATGACGTCGTGAAGGTCAGCCGCGAAGGTCTCATCGGTGAGATCATCGAACTGCGCGGAGACAAAGCGTCGATACAGGTGTACGAAGAGACCAGCGGTCTCGGCGTGGGCGAAGAGGTCGTCTCGACGGGCGAACCGCTCTCCGTCGAGCTGGCTCCGGGACTCATCGAGAGCATCTTCGACGGCATACAGCGCCCCCTCGTGAAAATGCGCGATCTGTCGGGCGGACGTATCGGCAGAGGACTTCGCGTGGACGCTTTGGATCACGACAGGAAATGGGATTTCGTGCCGACCGTGAAAGTCGGTGACACAGTCACCGCGGGCGACGTCCTCGGCATCGTCAAGGAGAATACTCTCATCGAGCATAAGATCCTCGTGCCGAATGGCATCAAGGGCAAGGTGCTCTCCGTCGAGAGCGGCAAGAAAACCATCGTGGACGAGATCGCTCTCATCGAGACCGACGCGGGGAAGAGGAGCGTGCAGATGCTCCAAAAGTGGCCCGTGCGTCGTCCCCGTCCCATCAAGGAGAAAATGTCGCCGTATATGCCGATGGTCACCGGTCAGCGCGTGATCGACACCCTGTTCCCTGTCGCGAAAGGCGGCGTGGCGGCGGTGCCCGGTCCCTTCGGCAGCGGCAAGACGGTCGTCCAGCACCAGCTCGCGAAATGGGCGGATGCGGACATCATCGTCTATATCGGATGCGGCGAGCGCGGCAACGAGATGACGGACGTTCTGAATGAGTTCCCGTCCCTCGTGGATCCGAAATCGGGCGAGCCTCTTATGAAGCGTACGGTGCTTATCGCGAATACGTCGGATATGCCCGTGGCGGCGCGTGAAGCGTCCATTTATACGGGTATCACCATCGCGGAGTATTTCCGTGATATGGGCTATAACGTCGCCATCATGGCGGACTCCACCTCCCGTTGGGCTGAGGCGCTCCGTGAGATGAGCGGCAGACTGGAAGAAATGCCGGGTGAGGAAGGCTACCCCGCCTACCTTTCCAGCCGTCTCGCGGAATTCTATGAGAGAGCGGGCATGGTGAAAGTGCTCGGCACGGAAGACACGATCGGTTCCATCACGGCGATCGGCGCGGTGTCCCCTCCGGGCGGAGACCTCTCCGAGCCTGTCAGTCAGGCGACTCTCCGTATCGTGAAAGTTTTCTGGGGACTCTCGGCGCAACTCGCTTATAAGAGACACTTCCCGGCGGTTGATTGGCTGACGAGCTATTCCCTCTATAGCGACAGGCTGAATGAGTGGTTCGACGAGAACGTGGACGCCGACTGGGAGAAACAGCGTACGGCGGCGATGCGTATCTTGCAGGAGGAAGCCTCCTTGGACGAGATCGTGCGACTCGTCGGTATGGACGCTTTGTCGCAGGAAGACCGCCTCACGATGGAGACCGCGAAGGCGATCCGTGAAGACTACTTGCACCAGAACGCATTCCACGAAGTGGATACCTATGCGTCCTTGCAGAAACAATTCAAGATGTTGCGCCTCATTCTTCTGTCCGACGAGCTCGCGAGAGACGCTCTTCAGCAGAGGGTGGATATCGAAGATATCCTGGCGCTCCCCGTACGCGAGGAGATCGGGCGCAGTAAATATATCCCCGAGAGCGAGATGGAGAAGTTCGACGTCATCGAGAGAAACCTCAAAGATTCGATGGCGGCGCTCATCTCCGAAGGAGAGATCTGATTATGGTGAAAGAATATAGAACGATACGTGAAGTCGTCGGCCCCTTGATGCTCGTGGAGGGCGTCAGCGGCGTTACCTATAACGAATTGGTGGAGATCCGCCAAGAAGACGGCAATATGCGCCGCGGCAAGGTCCTCGAAGTGAATGGGGACAAGGCACTCGTGCAACTTTTCGAGAACTCGCAAGGGCTTAAAATAAGCACGTCCAAGGCGCGTTTCCTCGGCAAGAGCATGGAGCTCGGCGTCTCCGCGGATATGCTCGGCAGAGTCTTCGACGGTATCGGCAGGACGAAAGACGGCGGGCCCGACATCCTCGCGGACAAATATATGGACATCAACGGTCAGCCCATCAATCCGACCGCCCGCGACTACCCCGACGAATTTATTCAGACGGGCATTTCGGCGATCGACGGATTGAATACATTGGTCAGAGGACAGAAACTCCCCGTGTTCAGTGCGTCGGGTCTTCCTCATGCGAACCTCGCTGCGCAGATCGCCAGACAGGCGAAAGTTATCGGCTCGGACGAAGGCAACTTCGCCGTGGTGTTCGCCGCGGTGGGTATCACCTTCGAGGAAGCGGACTACTTCATCCAAGACTTCAAGCGCACGGGAGCGATCGACCGTACGGTGCTCTTTATGAACCTCGCGAACGACCCCGCCATAGAGCGTATCGCCACCCCGCGTATGGCGCTCACGGCGGCGGAATACCTCGCTTTCGAGAAGGGGATGCACGTCCTCGTCATCATCACCGATATCACGAACTACGCCGAGGCGCTCCGCGAAGTGTCTGCGGCGAGAAAGGAAGTCCCGGGAAGAAGAGGTTACCCCGGCTATCTTTACACCGACCTTGCCACGCTCTATGAGCGTGCGGGACGCCTTAAAGGGTGCAAAGGCTCCATCACGGAGATCCCCATCCTCACCATGCCGGAGGACGACAAGACCCACCCGATCCCCGACCTCACGGGCTATATCACCGAGGGGCAGATCATCTTGTCTCGAGAACTCCATAAGCGCGGCATCGTGCCGCCCATCGACGTCCTGCCGTCCCTGTCCCGTTTGAAGGATAAAGGTATCGGCAAGGGCAAGACGCGCGAAGATCACGCAGACACGATGAATCAGCTTTTCGCCTGCTATGCGCGCGGTAAGGAATGCAAAGAGCTCGCGGCGATCCTCGGCGAGAGCGCGCTGACCGAGACGGATAAACTGTATGCGAAATTCGCAAGCGCCTTCGAAGAGCGCTACGTTTCGCAGGGATTCAAGAAGAACAGAAGCATCGAGGAAACGCTGGATATCGGCTGGGAACTCCTCGGCATTTTGCCGCGTTCCGAGCTGAAACGTATCCGAGACAGCTACCTCGACACCTATTATAAGAAGGCGGAAGAGAAATAATGGCAGTCATAAAGGTGAACCCCACCAGAATGGAACTCACGCGCCTCAAAGGGCGCTTGAAGACCGCGACGCGGGGACACAAACTCCTCAAAGACAAAGCGGACGAGATGATCCGTCAATTCATGCTCCTCATCAAGAGGAACGTTGCTCTTCGCACGGAGGTCGAGAAGGAGCTGAAAGGCGTCTTGACGGACTTTATGCTCGCGAAGGCGGTGTCTTCCAAGACGGAGATCGAAGAGGCGGTGTCGGTGCCCGGCAAGAGCGTCAAGGTCACCTCCGCGTCCAAGAACGTGATGAGCGTCGAGGTGCCCGCTTTCATCGTCGAGCGAGGGGAGAAAGGAGAGACTTACCCTTACAGCTTCGCTTCCGTGACGGGAGAACTGGACGACTGTATCGGTGTGATGGCGGAACTTCTGCCCCTCCTCGTGGAGCTTGCGGAAGTGGAGAAGACCTGCAATATGCTTGCGGACGAGATCGAGAAGAACCGTCGCCGCGTGAATGCATTGGAATACGTGATGATACCGGAATTCCAAGAGACCATCAAATATATCACGATGAAACTGGACGAAGCGGAGAGGGCGAATACCATCCGTTTGATGAAGGTGAAGTCGATGATCGCGGGCAGGAATTGATATGATCGTATCCGCTCGCGAGCTTACTTCTCATTTCAGACTGCAAGGCAGGTGTTATGTCTCGGACGAACGCCTGTTTTTGAATGCTTCGGGCGGCGGGTTTTC
>JAFTBD010000029.1 GCA_017455385.1 Clostridia bacterium | reverse complement strand
TACTCCGAGATCTCCTTCTTCTGCAAAGACGTCTTGATCCCGGAAATGGCGACCGCGCGTAAGGTTGCCGACGACCTCGAAACGGTCGTTCCCTCGGAGAAATGGCCCTATCCTTCCTATGGAGATCTGCTGTTTTCCGTAAAATAGGAGTTTTGACTTATGACAGTTGAATTTTGGTTTTTGATCGGCGCTGCGCTGGTATTTTGGATTCAAGCCGGTTTCGCGATGGTGGAGACCGGTTTCACACGCGCAAAGAACGCGGGCAACATCATCATGAAGAACCTGATGGACTTCTGCATCGGCACGGTGGTCTTCTCCCTCTTAGGCTATACGCTGATGATGGGCGAGAACTGCCTCGCGGGGCTCATCGGTATGCCGAATATGGATATGTGGACGCATTTCAAGGACTTCATCGCAAGCCCTGCGGATGGGTTCACGGGCGCGTCCACTTTCGTCTTCAACCTGATCTTCTGCGCCACGACGGCGACCATCGTCTCGGGTGCTATGGCCGAGAGGACGAAATTCTCCTCCTACTGTATCTATTCCGCCGTGATCTCCCTCTTCATCTACCCCATCGAGGCGCATTGGATCTGGGGCGGCGGCTGGCTCTCGGCGCTCGGATTCCACGACTATGCGGGCTCCTGCGCGATCCATATGGTAGGCGGTATCGCGGCACTCATCGGCGCGATCATGCTCGGCGCGAGAACGGGCAAATACGAGCGTGACCTCGAAGGCAAAGTCATCAAGGTCAATGCGATCCCCGGTCACTCCATTCCCTTGGGCGCACTCGGCGTCTTCATCCTGTGGCTCGGTTGGTACGGTTTCAACGGGGCGGCGGCTACCTCTGCGAGTGAGCTCGCGTCCATCTTCCTGACCACGACCATTGCGCCTTCCGTGGCGACCGTCACGACGATGATCTATACTTGGGTGAAGAATAAGAAACCAGACGTATCCATGTGTTTGAACGCCTCGCTTGCGGGCTTGGTGGCTGTAACGGCAGGCTGTGACGCCTTCGACGCACTGGGCGCTACGGTAGTCGGTCTCGTCTCCGGCGTACTCGTGGTGGTCATCGTAGAAGTGCTCGACCTCAAACTGCATATCGACGATCCCGTCGGTGCGGTACCTGTCCATATGGCGAATGGTATCTGGGGTACCCTTGCGGTAGGATTGCTCGCGACGCCGAGCGCTCCCGCAGGACTCAGCGGCCTCTTCTACACCGGTTCTTTCCGTCAGTTTGGGCTCCAGTTGCTCGGCGTGGTGACGGTCGGTGCGTGGGCAGCGGCGATGATGCTCCTCACCTTTTATATCATTAAGAAGACGCACGGATTGCGCTGCACCGTCGAGGAAGAACTCGTCGGACTGGACAAGTCGGAGCACGGATTGCCGAGCGCTTATGCGGACTTCGCTCCCGCTATATCGGGCACCTTCTCCTTCGGCGGCGCGGAGGCTCCTGCCGTGACAGGCGACACCCCGATGGCAGAAGCGGTGCCGGTAACGAAAGAAGCCGTCCCCGTCAGCGTGACAGTCAAGAAAGAACCCGCGGCGGGCGTCAAGATGACCAAGCTCGAGATCGTATGCAAAGAGTCGCGCTTCGAAGCTCTCAAGAACGCCTTGATGGAACTCGGTGTGACGGGTATGACCGTATCCCACGTAATGGGGTGCGGTATGCAGAAGGGTACGCCTGAGTATTACAGAGGCGTCCCCATCGAAGTGAACCTCTTGCCGAAAGTACAGGTGGACGTCGTTGTCAGCAAGATCCCCGTTTCGGCGGTCATCGAGGCTGCGAAGAAAGCACTCTATACCGGACATATCGGCGATGGCAAGATCTTCGTGTATGACGTGGAAAACGTCGTGAAAGTGCGTACGGGCGAAGAAGGTTACGACGCGCTGCAGGACGTGGAATAAGGAGAAACTATGTGTTCTATCATGGGAGTCAAGGGGCATTCATTGCCCCTTGATAAATTCAAAGAGTTTTTCGAGCGGACCAAAAGCCGCGGTCCCGACATGACCGAGACTCTTGAGGTCAAAGGCGGGATCATCGGATTCCACCGCCTTGCCATCATGGGGCTTCATCCCGAGGGGATGCAACCTTTCACCCTCGAGTCGAAAAAGGTAGTCTGCAACGGTGAAGTGTACGGTTTCCGTCCGCTCAAAGAGGAACTCATCAAAAAAGGCTACACCTTCACGAGCGACAGCGACTCAGAGATCCTTCTCCCCCTCTACGCGGAGCACGGCACGGATATGTTCGGGATGCTCGACGCGGAGTACGCTCTCCTCATTTATGACGACGAGACCGAGGACTTCATCGCCGCGCGCGATCCTATCGGCATCCGTCCACTCTTCTACGGCTATCAGGAGAGCGGCGACATCGCTTTTGCAAGCGAGGCTAAAAACCTCGTTGGACTCGTAGAGGAGATCCTGCCCTTCCCGCCCGGCTACTACTATAAGGACGGCGTCTTCACTCGTTACGCCTGCGTGACCAAGGTGAACAAATACATCAAGGACGATCTTGACGTGATTTGCGCAAACATACACGATAAACTCGTAAAAGGCATCGAAAAGCGCCTTGACGCGGACGCTCCCGTCGGATTCCTCCTGTCGGGCGGATTGGATTCCTCTTTGGTGTGCGCCGTTGCGCAGAAGCTCTCCAAGCACCCGATCCGCACCTTCGCGATCGGTATGGACATCGACGCCATCGACCTCAAGTACGCCCGTCAGGTCGCGGATTATATCGGCAGTGACCACACCGAGGTCATCATTTCCAAAGCGGACGTGCTCACCGCCTTGGACGACGTCGTACACCTACTCGGCACCTACGACATCACGACGATCCGTGCGAGCATCGGCATGTACCTCGTCTGCAAGGCGATCCACGAACAGACCGACGTACGCGTGCTCCTGACCGGTGAGATCAGCGATGAACTTTTCGGCTACAAATACACCGACTTCGCCCCCTCCGCCGAGGCGTTCCAGCAAGAAGCGGTAAAGAGAGTGGACGAACTCTATATGTACGACGTCCTGCGTGCCGACCGCTGTATCAGCGTGAATTCCCTTGAGGCGCGCGTGCCTTTCGGCGACCTCGACTTCGTGAAGTACGTGATGGCGATCGACCCCGCGAAGAAGCTGAACACTTACAACAAAGGCAAATATCTCCTGCGTCACGCTTTCGAGGGCGATTATCTGCCTCACGACATCCTTTACCGCGAGAAGGCGGCATTCTCGGACGCCGTCGGACATTCGATGGTGGACGACCTCAAAGAATACGCCGAGAGCCTCTATACCGACGGGGAATTCGAGTCAAAGCGCGTGAAATACACGCACGCCACCCCCTTCACCAAAGAGTCCCTCTTATACCGCGAACTCTTCGAGAAGTATTACCCGGGACAAGCCCAAATGATCAAAGACTTCTGGATGCCGAATAAAGACTGGGAAGGTTGCAACGTTTCAGACCCCTCCGCCCGCGTCCTCAGCAACTATGGCGCCAGCGGGGAATAAAAAAGAATTTTCGTCCTCCTTTGAACAAGAGAAAGGGCATTCGGTCTATGATCAATGCCCTTTTTCTTTTTGCCCGGTTATAAAAAAACGGCTGACGAACAGCCGCTTTTA
>JAFTBD010000028.1 GCA_017455385.1 Clostridia bacterium | reverse complement strand
TTTTTCATGCTCTTCGGTTTCTCGGCGACATTCATGCGCGCCATCGGCCCACGCTTCGGAGGACCCTGTCTCACGGTCTCTTTCTCAGCCATTGAGCTCCTCCTCCGATAATTGCGACGTGGCGATCTCGCGGTAGACGTCGGACGTACGCAAAAGCTCTTTATGCGTACCGGTGGCGACCACCTTGCCTTCGTCCAGAACGATGATCTTATCCGCGTCCATAATGGTGCCGATCCGTTGGGCGACGATGAGCACCGTGACGCCTTTCAGTTCGCGCTTCAACGCGGCGCGAAGCTCCTTATCCGTCTTGTAATCCAAGGCGGAGAAACTGTCGTCGAAAATGAGTATTTCGGGCTTTTTATAGAGAGCGCGGGCGATGGAGAGACGCTGTTTCTGACCGCCGCTGTAATTCGCGCCGTCACGGGCGACGAAAGCAGATTCCTGCCCGTCTTTATCATAGATAAACCCCGCGGATGCGATATTTAAAGCACGACGCACTTCTTCCCGCTCGTTTGCCCTGCCCTCGCTGCCGTAGGTCACATTCCCCATAACGTCGCCCGAGAAGAGGACAGCTCGCTGGGAGATGTAGCCGATCTTATCCACCAAGGCGCGGCTCGCGTATTCTTTGACGTTCACGCCGTCCACGTACACCGCTCCCTCCGTCACGTCGAAGAAGCGCGGAATGAGATTGATGACCGTGCTCTTGCCGCTACCCGTCGAACCGATGAAGGCGACGGTCTCCCCTTCCTCCACACGGAAAGAGATATGCTCCAAGACGGGATTCTCCGCGTCGGGATAGCGGAAAGATACGTCGTCGAAGATGACTTCCCCTTTGACGCCCGCGAGCCCCTCGGTGACGGCGCCTTCTTTGATGACGGGGTCGGTGGATAATACTTCCGAGATACGTCTCGCGGCTACGAGCGCGCGCGGGAACATAATGAAAACGAAGCTCATCATCATGAAGGACATCACGATCTGCATCGCGTAGGAGGAGAAGACCACCATCTCGCTGTACAGCATGACTTTCTCCGCCTGCGCCGCCGCGTCGATGACGTAGATACCGATCCAATAGATAGCGAGGGAGAGCCCGCTCATGATGCCCGTCATCACGGGGTGCATCGCCGCCATGATGCGGTGAGCGACAAGGTTATTTTTCGCGAGAGCGACATTCGCCCGCTCGAATTTTCCCGACTGGATGCTCTCGGCGTTATACGCGCGCACGACGCGGAGACCGGTCAGGTTCTCTCGCATGCGCTCGTTGAGGTCGTCTGTAAGTTTTTGAATGCGTTTGAAACGGGGCACGGCGAAGAAAAATACCGCCCCGAGCAAGATAAAGAGCGCGAAGACCGCGGCCACCGTCGCGACGCTCCATTGCCAATTCTTCGTGGCGATCTTCGTGATCGCCCACACCGCCATGATAGGTGCGCGGAGTGCCACCTGCATCCCCATCGTGATGAGCATCTGCACCTGCGAGATATCATTGGTGCAACGGGTGATGAGGCTCGCCGTAGAGAAACGATCGATCTCCTCCATCGAGAAGCTCTGCACCTTGGCGAAGAGGCTGTCGCGGAGACGGAAAGAGAGATTCGCGCCGATGACGGACGCGGCGAGACCGACCCCCACCGAACACAGCACGCCGAGCGCGGCGAGAAGAAGCATCTTGCCCCCTGCGATGAGGATCTCGGGCACCGTGCCGCTCGCTCCCGTGACAAGGAGCGTGACCTCCTGCATACGTTCGATGAGCTCCAGCTCCGCCCAGACCTGCAACAGCACGATCAAGACGCCGATGATGAAGAGCGTCCACTCTTTTTTTCCGAGCTCTTTAAGGAGTCTCCCCACTTGCGTTCCTCCGTTTACGCGAGACCTTCCCGCAACGTTACTATAATATATTAGTTTTCTTCGACCTGATCTATACTGAAAAGAAGATCAATTTCTCGATCGGCGACCGTTCTCGGGAAACGGGCGATCTCCGCGAGTTCCTTCTCCGTGAGCCGCCATGCCCAGTTCCCGTCATCGACGAGAGCGGGGGTGTTCATACGGCTGTCCGCGCCGAGCCCGAGGATGTCCTGCGCCGGAACGACGGCAAGACGAGCCTTGGACGCGAATAACGTACGGATCGCCGTGCGGGTGAGAGCCGCGGGATCCAGATCGGCAAATATCTCTGCCTTCTCTCTTTCGATCCTGTCGATCCGCGCCTGCTTCTCCGCCTTATACGCTACGGGATCCATAGGATACGACGACGTTAAAAGCGATGCGAGATCTCCCCATCCTTCGGACAGATCGCTCGCGGATAACAGGTCGCGCAGGGACACGTCGAGCACAACTGCCTGCACCAAGATGTCCCGTGCCGCGATGGCGAGCGCCTCTTTTCCGAGCGAATCGAGATGACCGCGAAGAGGCATATTATCGTGCGTGCCGGTATAGGCGACGATGTTCTCCGCGTAATTGGCGGGCTTATGCTCATTCCATGGGTCGCCGTCCAGCCCGAATTCATATACTTTCATGCCGGGGAAGCCCACCTTATCGAGCATCGCGCGCAGGCTGTCGTCGATATAGCCGAGATCCTCCGCGATGACGGGAAGATCCAATAGACCCTCGAAAAGTTCCGCGCCCGGACCCTGCATCCAGGTGCCGTGCTTGGCATCGGGGGCGTCCGCTTTGATGGCATAGAAACGGTCGAGCCCGCGGAAATGATCGATACGCAGGTAATCGAAAAGTTCCAGCTCGCGAGCGATGCGCTCTCTCCACCATTTATACCCCGTCTGACGCATATATTTCCAGTCGTAAAGGGGGTTCCCCCACATCTGTCCGTCCTCATTGAAATAATCGGGCGGGACCCCTGCGACGAAGGAGGGACGACGCGCATCGTCCAAGAGGAAGAGCTCGGGGTGCATATAGGTCTCTGCGCTGTTCATAGCGACGTAGATGGGCATATCACCGAGGATCTTCACCCCCTTCTCGTTGGCGTAGGACTTGAGGGCGTGCCACTGCTTCAAAAATACGTATTGCGTAAATAAACGATAGAGGTATTCGTCTCGGTGCGCGGCGAGGAAAGCCTCGGTCCTCGCAGGATCATAGACGTTATAGCCGTCCGCCCAATCGCGAAAATCCTTGTTCTCGAAATGCTCGGACAAGGTGGCGAAAGCGGCGTAATCTTTATATTCGTTATCGCGGATAAATGCCTGAAAATCAGGCGAGGAAGCGTCGAATCGGGAAAAAGCCAGCCTGAGCAACCTGTCTTTTACCGCTTGCACTTCGGGGTAATCCACCCTTTCGGTCTTCTTAAAAACGATCTCCTCTTCTTTGAGAAGTCCCTGCTTCACGAGGTCGTATAGGTCGATAAAAAGCGGATTCAACGCGACGGCGGCGATGGAAGAATAAGGGGAATTCCCTTCGCGGGTCGGCGTGAGCGGCAGCACCTGCCACACTCGAAATCCCACAGCGGCGACGGCGTCCACGAAAGCGTACGCACCCGCGCCGAGCGTGCCGATCCCCTCTTGGGACGGCAAAGAAGACACAGAGAGTAAAATACCCGATTCTTTCCGCATCCTATCACACCTCAAGTCTCGTCATGTCTTCGTAGGTCTCGCGGCGAATAGCGAGGGTGTCCGCGCCCTCATTCACCCACACGACGGCGGGACGGGGGATGCGGTTATAATTGGATGCCATAGCGTAATTATACGCGCCGGTACATAAAACGGCGAGGATATCCCCACGGACGGGCTTCGGGAGCGTGACATTCTCTTGCAGAATGTCGCCGCTCTCACAGCATCGTCCGACCACCGAACACTTGAAGTCGGAGGGCGCATCCGCCTTGCTCGCAAGGAGGACGGTATAAGGCGCCTCGTAGAGGGCGTAGCGGGGATTGTCCGGCATACCGCCGTCCACGGAAACGTAGCTCTTATACCCCGTGATGGTCTTCACACTGCCCACGGTGTAAAGGGTGATGCCCGCGTCCGCGACGAGACTGCGTCCCGGTTCCAAGAGGATATGCGGAAGGGCGCATCCGATCTCCGCCGCGCGGAGCTTGATGACCGCCGCCATCTCGCGAATGACCGCCGCATAGTCGAGGACAGGCTGACCTTCGACGTATTTCACGCCGAGACCGCCGCCGAGGTTCAAGACCTCCGCGGTATATCCCGTATTCGCCGCGATATACGCGATGAAACGCAGCATGATATCCGCCGCCTCGGTGAAAGGATCGATGTCGAAGATCTGCGAACCGACGTGGCAATGGAAGCCTTTCAGAACGATATGCGGCAGGGAGAGCGCGAGGCGGGTGATGCCTTCGGCTTGTCCCGTCTCGATGGCGGAGCCGAACTTGCTGTCCACGCTACCCGTTACGATGGCTTTATGCGTGTGGGGATCGATGCCCGGGGTGATGCGGAGCAGGATGTCCTGTTTCTTCCCCGCGGCGGCGAGGTAACTCTCGAGTGCGCGGAGCTCGTCCTCATTGTCGACGACGAATGTGCCGACGCCATTCTCCACCGCGTACCTGATGTCTGCGTCCGTCTTGTTATTGCCGTGGAAATACGCCTTCTTGAGGTCGAATCCCGCGGCTTTCGCCGTATAGATCTCGCCGACGGAAACGGTGTCGATGCCGATACCCTCCTCCGCGGCAAGCCTGTAAATGCCCTTGAAACACAGCGCTTTGGACGCGAAGAGCGGATAACTGCCCGCGCCGAAATTCTCCTCGAGCGCCTGCTTGTACGTCCGTATCGTCTTGCGGATCCTCATCTCGTCGAGGAGCATCAGCGGGGTGCCGTACTTCTCCGCGAGGGTGACGACGTCTGCGCCTGCAAAAGTCAAATGCCCTTTCTCATTTACGCCAAGGTTCTCGTGTAACATAATGTCCTCTTATAGTATGCTTTCCAGTCTCTTGACCGCGGCGATCGTCGCTTCGCGGCTACCGAAACTCGTCAAACGGAAGTATCCTTCGCCCGCCTCGCCGAAGCCTTCGCCCGGGGTGCCGACGACCTGCACTTCATTCAATAGATAGTCGAAGAATTCCCAGCTCGTCATCCCGTTCGGGCACTTGAGCCAGATATACGGCGAAGACACGCCGCCCGTATGCCATACGCCTTTCCGCGTCAGCATCTCGCTG
>JAFTBD010000027.1 GCA_017455385.1 Clostridia bacterium | reverse complement strand
TTGCGCAGGCTCAAAGCAGGCAAACAACTCCTTATTTTCCCCGAAGGTACTCGTAATCAAGCAGGCACTCACGATATGGCGGAGCTGAAAGCGGGTGCCGCCGTCTACGCCCTGAAAGCGCATGTTCCCATTATCCCATTGATGTTCCATCATAAAGGGGAGAAATGTAAGAGGAATTATCTCATAGTCGGCGATCCCATTGATCTCGGCGAATATTTCGGCAAGAACATTCACGACGTCAAAGAAGAAGTGACCGACCTCATTCAGCAGAGGATGGAAGCATTGCATTTGACGCTTGACGAAAAAGTCGCCGCCCTCAGGACGAAAAAGAAATGATGAAAGTCATTCTCGCCAAGCATTCCGGACTATGTAAAGGGGTCGAGCGTGCCATTCGTCTCGCATTCGAAGCGAGCAAGCGCCCCACCTATCTTCTCGGAAATCTCGCACATAACGAAAGAGTGATCGAAGACCTCAGGAAATCGGGGTGTGTCGTCATCGGTGAAAAGGATCTCCCCGATTTGGAAGAGGGGAGCTTGGTCATTCGTGCGCACGGTGTGTCACCTGCGCTATATGAGAAACTATGCGCAACGGGTCTCGACGTCATCGACGCCACCTGTCCGAATGTAAAGAAGATACATGACCTCGTCAAAGAGTATTCCGATAAAGGTTATTCCATCATTATCGTCGGCGATCCCCGTCATCCCGAGGTCATCGGTACGATGGGGTATTGCGATGACGTATGCGTGATAGATTCCGTCGAAACGGCGGAAAAAACGCATTTCGATCCCGAAAAACGCTATGCGCTCGTCTGTCAAACCACTTTTTCGGAAAAAATCTCCGATAATATAATTATTTATATAAAAAACAATATTAAATCGCTTGTCATCGAGAAAACGATTTGTTATACTACAAAAGAACGACAACGAGAGGCTGAGTCTCTTTCTCGTATCTGCGACGCGGTTTTGGTGGTCGGCAGTAAGTCCAGTTCCAATACAACGAAATTATTCGACATTTGTAGAGAGAATTGCGACCGCGTTTACCTGATCGAATCCGCAGAGGAGATCCGAGCGATCGATTTCAGCAAAATACAAAAGATTGCCGTTACAGCAGGAGCATCAACTCCGAGAGAGTTGATCATGGAGGTATTATTAGGAATGAGCAGTGAAAACGATGTGACTCTCCACAATGAGGAGAATGAGACGGCGGAGACCACTTCCGCCACAGCAGCAGCGACGGAACCGACCACGGCACAGCCGGAAGCGGCGGCACAGCCCGAAGCGAAGCCCGCAAAGATCATGACGATGGATGACGTTATGGCGTCCACCCGTTTCGAGATCAGAGAGGGTATGCGCGTGAAGGTGACCGTTATCCGCAGTGACGAGACGGGCGTTTATGTTTCCGGACTCGGAAAGAAAGACGGCTTTATCGCTGCAGACAGAGTAACGGATGGCGAGTATAAGCCGGAAGATTATCCCGTGGGCATGACGTTCCAAGCGATAGTCGTCCCGAATACGAATAACGCCATGAAGGACTATATCGCTCTCGACAAGCGCAAGTACGACGAGATCGAGGAGATAGACCGTGCGTTACTGGACGGCGTTTTCGAGCTGAAGATAGATAAAGCGGTCGCGAAGGGCGGCTTGCTCGGTAAGAAAGGTTCTTATACCGTGTTCATCCCCGCTTCGCACATCGAGCTCCACAGAGTGGAGGATGCGGATCTTCCCAGCTATGTCGGCAAGAAGTTGATGGTCAAGAAGCTCCCGGATAAGAAAGGCGAAGAG
>JAFTBD010000026.1 GCA_017455385.1 Clostridia bacterium | reverse complement strand
GCGCGGGCGGAAAACGCGGAGGAGCGAGCCCTCCCGATATTGATGTATCACTCGGTGCTGGATCAAGAACCGAATGCCTACCGTATCCGTCCGCAAAGGCTGGAAGAAGACCTACGGGAACTGAAAAAGCGCGGATACGAGTCTGTCACGCTTCGAGAGGTGGTGGCATTCGCGAAAGGAACGGGCACTCTCCCCGAGAGACCCGTGCTCATCACCTTCGACGACGGGCATTACAATAACTATTACTACGCGATGGAAATATTGCGGCGGGAAGGCTTCACCGCCGTCATCAACGTGATCGGGTGTTTCACGGAGTATTCCTCGACGCACGAGAAGGATCATCCCGAATACTCTCACCTGACCTGGGACGAGATCGGCGTCCTCGCGCGAAGCGGGGTATTCGAGATCGGCAATCACAGCTACCGAATGCACGCCTATAAACCGCGTTTCGGCATCACGCGGAAAAAGGGCGAAAGTGCGGAAGAATACGAAAAAATGCTGAAAAATGACACCCTGCTTCTAGAGCACTCTCTCCTCGAAAAAAGCGGCGTCAGACCGTGCTGCTACGCTTACCCTTTCGGCGCATACAGCGAGGAGAGCGAAGCTATCCTGCGCGCCCTCGGGTATGAAGCGATCTTCACCTGCTATGAGCGGGTGAACCGCATCGTGCGAGGGGACGAAGGGAAACTCTTCCGCCTCTATCGCATCAATCGAGACGGCACTCTACCCACCGAGACCTTCCTGCAAAAGCACGGATTGTAAGGAAAAAATGAGAGAAAAAACAATTTTACGTAAAAACCCTTTACATTTTGTCAATAACCGATTACAATGAATTATCACTTATGTATCGAGGAGATCATAGAATGAGAGATCAGATCAAGACTCTGTTGCCTTGGATATTGACCATCTTCGCCGCGCTGATGGGAATGGCGGCTTTCTTCTTGATATTCGCGCAGTCCGTCGTATACGACGTATTCATTTTCGGAGAGAATACCTTCAAGGGGCTGAATGTCGCTCTCGGGTATACATTCAATAAAACGAACGTTATCTTCCACGCTTCGGCGGGTATGATCCTTTCGTACGTATTCCCTCTCCTCGCCGCGTCCGTTGCGGTCATCGGAAAGGACAGTCTCATCGCGCGCATCGTCGCGACCGCGCTCTTTTTCGTGGGCGGAGCGCTTTCCTTCGCTGCGACCTCTCTCGTGAATCCCGGTGACGTGCTGACAGGCGGCACTGCGACGCTCGGTCTCGGCAGTATCTTCAGCGGCATCATGGCGATCCTCGGCGGCATCGCCGAAGGCGTGACCTGTCTCCCCTTCTTCCCGAAGATGGAAGAGGACGAGGAAGAAGCGGCAAACGCCTGATCGAATACCTTCATACAGAAAGACACCGACCACTGCGGTCGGTGTTTTTTTCACTATTTCAGCGAACGGATCGTGATGCCGTCCGCGATCTCCGTCTCATATACCGTCGGCGGATATCCGATCTCGCGGGTGTAACGCTCCGTCACGTAGCGGGTGAATTCGGGCACGGCGTCCTTTAGGACGATGGACACCGTCGAGCCGCCGAAACCGCCCCCCGTCATACGCGAACCGACACAGCCATCGAATCCATTCGCCGCGTCTGCAAGCGCGTCGAGTTCCCGTCCCGTCACCTCATACAGATCGCGCAAAGATGCGTGCGAGGCGCGAAGGAGAGCGCCGAGCGCGGGCATATCTCCTCGCTTCATACAGTCTGCCGCTTCCTTGACGCGAGCGACCTCCTCCACGACGTGCTTTGCCCGCTCGTATAAGGGGCTCGCAAGGGACTTCCCGTAGCGGGTGAAGTCCTCCGTCGTCACCTCGGCGAGGTGCGTGATGGGCAGATATTTCCTCAATACGGCGAGCGCCTCTTCCGTCTCGCGGCGACGCTCATTGTATTTGCTCGCGACCAAACTGTGCGGCTTATTGGTATTCGCCACGACGAGGGCGTAGTCTCCCATCCGCACGGGCACCTGCTCGCAGTCGAGGGTGGCGCAATCGAGATACATCGCGTGTCCCGCCACGCCGCACGCCGAAGCATATTGATCCATAATGCCGCAATTCATCCCGACATATTCATTCTCCGCCTTCTTCGCGAGGAGCGCCACTTCCACGGGATCGACGCTCTCCCCCGCGATGGTGAGGAGCGCCGCGATGAAGGAGACCTCTATCGCCGCCGAAGAGCTGAGCCCGCTG
The DNA here is from genome assembly GCA_017455385.1 of Clostridia bacterium. Classification (GTDB taxonomy): domain Bacteria; phylum Bacillota; class Clostridia; order Christensenellales; family CAG-1252; genus CAG-1252. The sequence continues at coordinate 3,147 of JAFTBD010000026.1, read as the reverse complement.
CCGAAAGGCACCTCGCAGTCCGAGAGAACGTCACAGCCGAGGACAGGCTTCCCCGCCTCCCGCAATACGTATGCGCACGCGGCAAAATAATCCGCGTATTTCACCCCGCGATATTTTTCCAATCGCGAGATATCCAGCTCGATCTTATCCGAGATGTCCGTCCAAGAGAGACGTATCACATTCGTGCCGTTCGGGCGAATGTAAATGATATTTCTCAATGAAAGAGCGACAGGAAAGACCTTCCCGCCGCAATAATCGACGTGCTCGCCGATGATATTCACCCGCCCCGCCGCCGAGACGAGGCAGTCGTAAGATTCACGATCAAACATCATATTTCTATTGTACCGCCGAGAAATGACTGCGTCAAGTCGGTTTTAATTCGGAATTCGGAATGCGGAATACGGAATAACGGTGTCGCTACGCGATAATATATAAAAGTCATCCCGAACGAAGCCGAGGGATCTCAACCTCAAGCATTCGCAAGACGAACGCATTCACGCGGAGCAGAGCGACGCCGTTCACGCACCGGGCAGGCGCTCTTCCCTACGCAAGCAAATTCACCCCCCCCAAAAAAAACAGCGACAACGAAGAAGCGTACAGATGTGAGGCTCGAGATCTCAATTCTGCGAGTACAAAGCCTCCGTTGGCGCCCCGCTCAATCAATCACAACCTAAGCAGGAGCGCGGAGAGTGGTGCGAAGACAAACGCTCCGCGAGCGGACGAGCAGGCGCGTACTCCTTGTACGTAACTGTTCGGACGTGATGCGGTAGAGCAGTATTCGCGCCGCTATACGCGCTCCTCCCCCACTGCCAGTTTGACACACTTATACCCGCCGTCGTAGTACCCCGCCGCCTTCAATGCTTCGATGCGATCCATCATATGGAAGAGGATCTCCTTATCCGCGATGAGTCTGTCGAGCGCCTCCGCCATGGACTTCTTGTCGGGGTATTCGTCGGTGGAGTCGCCGTATTCCCTGCCGTGGATGGTGCCGTACACCTCGTGTCCGCCGATGTGCTTCATAAAAACTTTCGGGATCGGGTAATACGCGAGCTCGCTCGGCTTGGTGACGAGCAGGTCGGATACCGGCATCAGTAGATTCGTGGAATACACCGCGCGGAAAATGTCCTCATTGCAGATGGCGTAAATACCCTCCGCATCCCCTTCGCGGATATCCGCGGCGAAAGATAAGAGCTTGTCGTATTCATTGAAGAAGGTCTTGATCTCGGTCTCGCCGAGACGCGCTTTCAGCTTGTTATAAACGTCCTCGTGGTCGCCGAAATTGATGAAGAGCGCCACCTTCTTCTCCTTGACGTACGGCAGGAGATGCTCCACCATCGCGGCGAAGTCATCGAAGCCCGCGCCCGCGCCACCGACCGTCATCAGGATGCGCATCGGTTTCCCCGCGGTGAGGCGCTCCTTGCGGAGCCTGTTATCTTCCTCGAGATTCACGAGGAGCTCGTGATCGATGAAACATCCGACCTCTTTCAATACGTCGCCGGGGATCCCTTTGAGGGGAGTCTTGGCGAAGCCCGCGAGGGTCTTGTAGCCGAGATAGGCAAAAGGCGTTTGAACGGCGTGGATCGCCCCTTCCGAGAGATGGAGACCCATCGGCCAATTGTCGGGGATAGCATTGACCACGTGGGTCATGCCCGCATGCACCGCCCCCTGCGCCGGCCACACGTGAGTGGCGATATAGGGGATGTCTTTCGGGATATTGCGGAAGATGGGCGCGAGAAGCTCGCTGTTTTTCTGATCCTTGGCGTTATAGGTGATCTTCTTAAAGCCCTCCGAGTTCATCGGTTCCCACACCAGTTTATTGAAGAGGCGGGACTTCTGCGAGATACGCGATGCGAGGGAATAGAGGTCATTCTGCTCGCGGATCATCTTGGAGCCCGTGGCGTCGAATGAGGCGAGATCCAGCCAATACGGCTTATAGCCGAGCGCCCTTGCGCAGGACGCCATCGCGATGGAGATACGGTAATGACCGAACCCCATGCGGATATTTCCCACGATGACCGCCTTGTCGTCAAAAGTCTCGTTCTCATCGGAAAATACGATATTTTCCGCTCCGATGAAAGAGAGCGCGTCAATGGGCTTAAAGCCGAGTTTATAGTCCGCGGCGGAGTCGTCGCCGTACTTTTTCACAAATTTCGCCTTGCTCTTCTCTGCGGACTTCACGACGCCGTCCGGCATCGGATTTCCGAATATGGTTTTGGTCCTGTCGATCATACTATCACTCCTTTTCCCGTGTGGTATTTGATGGAATGCTCTTTTCCATGGAGCTCGTATTTTATCTTGATCCGCATCCCGCTTTTCATATAGGAAATCACCTTCGCTTCCCTGAATAATTCAAAGGCTTTTTCCAATTCCTTCTTCTGTTCTTCTCCGTATTCTCCGATATTATCCGAGGTCATCAGGACGCTGCCGAACAGTGCGTTGATCGTTAACAGCGCGCGCCGAGTCCCCTTGGAAAGGCTGAGGTTATTGTCCCGCAGGAGGAATACGTCCGGATCGTTCCCGAAAAAGTGACCGTCCATAAAACTGCGATAGATCGTATTCTGAATGGTGATCTGCGTGGACGGACGTTCTCTATGGAAGAATTTCATATAGAACGGATCGTCGAAAGACAAGGAGACGTCCGGACCGATACGCAGATAATCGAACTTGCCCGCCGCATTGAAAACGGTGGCGCCGCATCCGAGTATCAGACGGTCGGGCAGGACTTCACGCAAGAAGGCATAGGCATATTCCGCCGCCTCGCTGCGAGTCTTCCCCTCGTACGACGGCAGATTCGCCGCGTAAAGAAAGTCCAACTTGAATAGGTCGAAGCCCATATCCGCATAATGGCGAAGACAGGTCTTTATATACTCTTTGACCGCCTCATTCTCCAAGTCGAGCGCATAGAATCCGCTCCAATTCGAGCCGCATTTCACGAAAAAGCCCTTCTCATCCTTCTTGAAGTATTCGGGATGTTCGTGGAATAAACGGCTCTTCTCCTCCGCCACGAAAGGCGCGAGCCAGATGCCCGCTTTGAACCCGCGGGCATGCGCCTTCTCGGGGATAAAGGAGAGTCCGTTCGGGAACTTGGTCTCGTCCACATCCAACCAATCGCCCACAAAAGACTCGTAACCGTCGTCGATCTGGAAT
>JAFTBD010000025.1 GCA_017455385.1 Clostridia bacterium | reverse complement strand
TCCGCTCCCATTCGGGTATTCCTATATAGAAAAACGGATGAGATCCTTCGACGCTGCTCGCTATTCGCCTGCGGCTCTACGCGGACCTACGCTTCGCTTCGGTACAGGATGACGATTATATTTTCTCGCGTCAGCGCACCTTAACTCCACTCTCCACTCTCCACACTCCACTCTCGCGTAGCGTTACCTCAATTCCTAATTCCTAATTAAAGCGAAGCGTCACAGTTCCGCATTCCGCATTATAGCGTAGCGTTTCTTGTGCGTGTTTCGTCAAGGCGATGACGGAAACAACGCAGATGCGCCGCTATACACTGTCAGAAAAGTGTATTGACAAGGCGCGTGCGCGTGTAGTAATATGTTATATATGCGCAAAAACAGATTCCTTTTTATCTTCATTATTTTGCTTTTGGTCGTCGCGGTCGGCGGGCTCTTCGCTTGCAAGCGGGTGGAGGAGACGACGGGCGACGTGAATGGTGACGTCATCGGCGTATCCACCGGAATGGGGACGGTATACAGCGCGCTCCTCGCCGCGGACGGCAGCAAGGATCAGACGGTCTATTTCCTGTCCGTTGAGGGCGGATATCGTGACGGCGACAAAACATACGACGTGGCGCTCTCCGCGGAGATAGACGTCACGCAGGCGAATATCGAGAACGATGCGCGTTCCCGCCTTGCCTTGGAGGTCAAGAGCGGCACGACGGAGATACTGGCGCTGTATTACAGCGAGGGTGATCTCTATATCAACTGTATGCCCTATGTCAGCCGCGGCAAGATCTCGGATTTTGCATTGGCGGAGAGGCTCGCGGAGCTCAATCGGGAGAAAAATAGCGGCGCGGTGAAGTCTGTCGTCGACCTCATCCCCACCGTGGCGAGCCGCATTTTCGACGGATGTAAATATTATTACAAAGAGGAGACGAAAGAATCGCGCTACGTCTTCTCTCTTTCTTATGCGCGCCTGTTCGCGTCTCTCGGAGAGCTCGTGGACAGCGCGGATATCGGCATTTCCTCGGTGGAGCTTCTTGCCGCCTTGCACGTGTCGGATGCGCTCACCGCGTCTCTCTCTTCGGGTGAGTCCGAGGCGACGGTGGAATTCACGCTGTCGGACGGCGCTTTCGTCTCGGCGAAGGCAGAGGGCGCGAGTAAGGCTTTCGAGCTCAGAAGTTTCACCCTTTCACGTGATTCCCTCCCCGTGACGATCTCTTCCGCCGTTTCGGAATTTACGGAATGGGATGCGAGAAATATCTACGTGAAGTCGGGCGAGGCGCAGCTCGCTTTCAGCAGGGAAGAGGGCGACGTCTCTCTCGATCGCTTCGGCATCGCGGCGAACCTCTTATTCGTGGAGCTCACCCATCCTTTCGATTACACGCTCACCACCCATTACGTCGCGGGCAGTGGGCTTGAGGGCTCTCTCGTTATCCTCGACAAGAATGATAAGACCACGTCTTTCGTCCTGAAAGACGGCTACCTTTACGTCGACTTGACGGCGTACGGTCTCGCGAAATGCAAGATCGCGAAGTCCGAGTTCGAGAGCCGCCTCGGCGTATTCGGTCTCACCGACACCGACACTTATACTTTCAAAGATAAATTGCGTCTCGCGTCTCTTCTCGCCGCCGGCACCACGAAGAGCGGAGACCGCGTTTCCTGTTCCTTCGGCAAGGACGTGTTCGAGCTTCTTTCCGAGAAGATCGGCTTCCACGGACTTTTCGGCATCACGGGCGGGACGCTTTCTTGGAGCGTCGCGGACAACGTTCTTTCCGACGTATCCGCGTCCCTCTCTCTCCCCGGCATGACTCTCACCTTGAAAAATGAGTACGAGGCATTCGCCTTCGGCACGCCGCGCGACGTGGCGCTTCCCGAGGATGCGGCGTCTTACGTCGACCTCGCGGTGAATACCTCCACGCACGTCTCCCTCGCGGGCAAAGTCTCCCAGCAGACCCCCTTCTCGAATGCGGGCGCGATCTTATCGTCGCTGCTCTCTTCGATGTCGGGCGAGGCTCTCGCTTTCACCGCGGAGGGGAATGAGCTCAATTACACCGTGGATCTTCTCTACGGAGCGGCGGGCGCCCTCGACAGGGCGATCATAGAGTTCGATTCGTCCAAAGGCGCGGAAGTCGTACGTTTGTATTATACGTCCGAAGACGAGACGCATTTCTATCTGATACTGCCGCCCGACGGAACGGTGCGTTCGATCCGCAAGATGACCCTCGCAGAGGCGCCTTTTGCGGCGTTCAATCGTGCGATGGATCTGGAGCGTTCGGAACAAGCCGGCAAGATCTACCTTGCCGCGACGGACGATTATTTCTCCTTCGGCGCGAGCGCGACGCTTGCCTCCGAGGCGTTTGAAGTGCTCGGTCGGATCCATACGGGGCTCACCGCTCGCTGGATAGACGAGATGGCGTTCCGTCGCGTTGAGTTCCGCATCTACGCGGACAAGATGGAAGGGCGCCTCATCTTTGACTCCAAGAGCAGTCTCATCGTGACGGCGACCACCTTCTCGGTCACGCACAACGATGCTTTCGACATCGAGACCGTCGAGCCGGAAAATACCCCGACGGAGGTCTCCCTCTTCGCGGATAACGCGATGCCTGCGAAAGCTCGCGTGACCTTCTCGGAGAACGTCAACGTTCAGCCTTTGAACGTGTCGATGGACGGGCTGTGGACGTATGTCGAGAGCCAAGTGCCGACCTCCGCGCGCAACGATCATGCGACCGTCGCCGCGTCGGCATCCGTCCTCGCGAAAGTCGTCACGCGTTCTCTGACGGTGGATTGTTCCGCGCCGATCAGCGCCAAGCTCACGGCGGTGACCGACGACCTCGGGGTGTACGACACCAATACCAAGACCTTCACCTTCGCGCGTTACGGCGAGAAGAAAGTGCAGACCGTTCTCGCGAAATTCGACCAGGTCACCCTCGCCGACGCCTACACGAAAGATATCGTTTCTTGGACGATCCCCGCCACCATCGAGCAGGAGGTCATGACCATCCAGCCCAAGGTGAAGACCTATTTCGGCAACGACGTGGCGATCGGGGTGGACTTCAAACTGCACTTCACGGGCGACAAAGCGACGAGTTGCGCTGAGGTCGTTATATTCGAAGCGTACGACGGCAGAGATCCTTTCAATACCGACGATCCCGAGACGTATCCCCGCACGATCACGGTGTTGACCGAAAAGGGCGATCCCATCACGGTGACCGTCGATAAATGGGACGCTACGGGCGCGTTGACCGTCAAAGACTATGCGGAGAGGAATCAGCTGTATTCTTGCTCCGTCACGGACACCGTTAAGGCGAAGATCAAAGATTGTTTGGGGAATACCGACCCCGTCGACGTTTCCATCCGTCTCAAGGCGAAAACGCTTCCGTCCGAGGACGCCGACATCGACTTCGATATGACGGGACGCGTCGGCGCCGCCTACGACAAGGTGAATAAGAAATTCATTTTCGACGTGCTGTACGTTCAGTCCCTGTCTTCTGTCGGATGGGATCGCGTGTTGCCCTCGACCATGCTCCTTGACGGGAAACCTTTCTTCAGCGGTATCGGTTGGTCCTTTACCGAGGTGACTGCTGTGCCGAATGCGGAAGGACCGACGGGCGAGGTGACCTTGCGCGTCGGCGATAACGTCAGCGGCTTCCAAACGAGGGTATATCCTTATGAGTTCACCGCTATCACTGTGACGGGCACCGCGCTTCTCGACGAGGCGGGGGCGACCATCGCGGAGAAGACCTCGGAGATGTATGCCTACGTCTTCGATGACGTAAACGTTTTCACCTATCGTTATCCGACCTATATCCTCGTCACCTATAATAAGGGCGAAGAGGAGGGGCTCACCACGCGCCTCGCCGCGGATTGGTCCTTCGAGAACGGGTTCAAAGAGAGCGATCTCGTGAACGGCGGCACCTACGTCGGGACGAGCCGTGTCGGCAGCGAACCCATTACGGTGTCTTTCACCTTCAAGCGTGCGCACGCTTATGGGTGCGACTTCGTGACGGAGGGAGGCAAGATCAGCGTTCCCGCCTACGTAGCACCGGACGGCACCGCCGTTTCGGGCGGCGACCTCTCCTACGCGGAGAATAACGGCGAGAAGCGTTTGATCTTCTCCGTGCGGGACGCGATGTCGAATGTGCTCCGTTATTACGACGAGAAGAGTTATCCGTCCACGATCCGCATCTATCTCAGCGAGGATAAGTCCGAATATGCGGACGTCTCCGTCGATTCGTGGGATCTCTCCGCGTATAAGAAGAAGACGGATATCGTCACGGCAGGTTTCTTGACGCAGAATGATTCGAAAGAAAAGAGGATCATCGCCGTCGTCAGAGGACAGAATATCCCCGTCGCCACCTACGTCGCGCCCGCGATAGGGATGTCCGACGAGGTGTATACGGACGACACCATCGCCGAGAAGAAGACAGTGAAATTCTATTTGCTCACGGCGGACGGCGACAAGAATTATAAAGTGAATGATCCGCGCAAGGCGGAGACTTATCCCAAGAAACTTTACGTGAAGAAGTCGGGCGAGATCTCTCGCGACAAGACGATCGATATCGTCCGTTGGGAGGGCTATGACGCTTTCTCGACCCTCTTCGAGACCGAGCTCGCGAAGGGCACCCCCGTCCAGAATATCAGCGGAGGCTACCTCTGCACGGCTGTCATCGGCGATGATAACGTCGGCTATGGCGAGATCAAGATAGAAGTCGTGCTCGAAGCGACCGTTCTCGAGAATCTTGACGTGGCGGGCATCCTCGCCGCCGTCAGTTCGGAAGTCGCGGCGACGGAAGACGGCAGCGCGGTCAAACGCATCGAGGGCGCAGGCACTCGCAGTGGCAGTAAAGAGACTTTCAGCTACGCATTCTCCCTCGAGATGAATCCGTATTACGTCTCTCCCGACTCTCAGCAGTCCTATCCGCGTTATCTCACGTTCGAGCTCAATGGGCTCCCCGTTCGCACGACCGCCAAGTGGGACATCTCCAAGGTGGACCCTTTAGCGACCAAGCTCGGCAATACCTATAAATATAACCCCACGGATGATCCCGTCGGCTTCCCCGTCTATGCGGAGCTCGAGCTCGGAGACGACCTCCCGAATGTCAAGATCGGCGTGGAAGTGAATATCAAATCGCGTGAGATCGCGTACGTTTGGATAGACGGCAGCTCGCAGCCCTACATTTACGTGGATTGCTATGCGCAAGAGCCTTTCGGCAAGAACGTTTACGGCAACGAGGCGCATCTCAAGGTGGAGGTCCAGTTCGTCGGTGACCTGCACAAATATCCCTTGGATCTCCGTTACGACATCTCGGACATCAGCCTCTCCTATGACGGCAGCGGGCGCAAGAGCGAGGCGACGCATAAAGATTTCCGCGTCTACGTCGGCAATGAGAGCGGCGGCTATCAGCCGATCGCCGGCTACGAGGTGCATGTCATGGCGAAGAGGGTGGCATCCATCGGCATCGTGAACGGAGGCGTGACTCCCTTCTATGAGAAGGTGACGGCGCTCGACGGTACTTTTGAGGAGTATTTCCACCACGTGGACGATCTCGTCACCATCGTGGACGGTGTGCCGCAGATGCCCACCGAGCTCGAGATCTCCTTTACCGACGGCTCCGCACCCGTGCGCGTTCGCGAATACAAGTCGGCGGCGGCGGGCGAAGGCTTGGTCTTCGAGTGGATCCGTGATGAGTACAGCCGTCTCGGCGTGCGTCTGTGGAATAGTAACCTAAGCGTGGCGGTGCGCGGCGCGGATCAAGAGCTCTTCAACAGAGAACACACGGCGGATCAGACACCGGTCACCCCGGGCGTCGTATTCAAGGTGGATTCTTACACCTTGGCTTACGGTGACACCTTGGAGACCTATCTGACGCCTGCGAGAGTGATCGACGCATTTGTCGACAACTTCAAGCTCGGCGCGGTGGAAGAGAAGTATCAGAATAGGTATATCACCGTCAAGGGTGAGACAGAGCCCATCGCGATGAATGAGACCCTGCACGCAGGCGCTTACTCGCTGTGCGTGAACGTGGACGGTCACGGGCTCTATAAGGGCACGGCGATGATCGACTTCACCGTCGCGCCGAAGAATATCGAGGACGAAGTGGTCGTGCTCGTGGACGGCACGGTGAATAAGAATGCTCTCTCGAAGGGCTTGGACTACAATAAGACGCGCGGCTACGTGATCACGGCGACCAGCGGCTCTTACGGGGTCTCGGTGACGATGTCCGTGAATGATGCGGAGTCCGTCTTGCTCCGCGACGTGAATTACAGGAACGTGGCGCCTTACGACGTCATCCCCTATGCCATCGTCGTTCGTTCGGTGGATCCGGATTACGCCGTAGGCGAGAATAATGCCGGCAAGGAATACACCATCACCCTCCACGAGCTCGGACTCACCGATTCGGAGATCGTGGTGAGCGGCGTCAAGTGGAATGCGGTCAAGACCGACTTCGATTACACCGTGTACAGCGCGGTCGGCGTCGAGGAGCTGGATCGCTTCTACACTACAGAAAACTTGACACACGGCTATGTCGTGACGTATTATAGTGACGAAGACCATGAAGTGGAGTATACGGAAGCGCTCGTTTCGGGCACCACCTATTACTACATCATCACGGTGAAAATAGAGAATTATTCTAAGGCGTTGAAGACGGGCTCCGTTACCGTCCCCGCCTGATAATAAGGAGGAATTATGGAAGAAGAGAATAAGACAACGCCCGCCGAGATCGGCGAGGAGACCACGACGGAGAATGCCGCCCCTGCAGAAGAGGTGACGGAGGCTCCCGCGGGAGAAGCCGCCTCTGTGGAAGAATTCGTGGCACCTGCCGAGAATGCCACCACGGTGGAGCTTCGCGAGAATTACGAAGAAGTCGTGGCGGAGAATGCAGAGGCGAAAAAGCCCCCCAAGAAGAAGCTCGGCAAAGGCAAGCTGGCGCTCATCATCGTCGGAGGCGTGCTCGCGGCGATCTTGCTCGCGGTGGCGCTGTTCTTTTTGATCTCTTGGATCTTGAATGAGGATATCCCCAGCGAGCCCCTCAATACCCACCCCGCGAGACCCGCAGTGGAGACCACCATTTCCGCAGAGCTTCAAGCGAAACTGGATCACGCATTGACAAGTGGTGCCACCGACGCCGAGAAGGCGGAAGCGGCGATGGAGCTCTATGCGCTCGCGAACGTGAATAAAAAGAATGCCGCGCAGTGCGTGATGATCGCGCAAGGCTCCGGCACGGCTGTAGTCGGCGGAGCGGCGGAAGGCGAGATGACCGTTCGTGCCTTCAAGGTGCAGGATAACGGCGTCTATTATTATCAAAAAGGCGCGAAACTCACGAAGGTCAATATGGGCACGACCGACTTGCTTTCGCAGGTTCTGGACAAGCAGGAGCGCACGTATGCGCCCGCAGACGGCAAGTACAGAGCGGTCATGATGTCCGGCACCTCGGCAAGGGTCGGTAACGGCGAATCGGACGTAACGAAGGTGTTCTCTTCCGAGCTTCCCTTCCTGAATCTCGGTGTGGCGAATAAGTCCGGTATCTATGAGGAGTATGACGAAGTCATCACCGACTACGATGAGTTCCTCGAGAGAGCGTTCGTGTATGGTGGCGATCCGAAGGAGATCAATAACTTCAATTATCATAAGGAAGCCATCCGCAACGTCGAGATCAAGATCCTCAAAGACAATGAGCAGAAGTATTATGACATCACCTTCGACGTGGATTGCACGGACGAGGAGACGGTCAAGGTCGCGCGTCAATACCTCCGCACGAGTAGCAACAGCGAGAACCTCGAGTTCAGCAGTCTGAAAGTGAATCTCAAGATCTGGGACAACGGCTACATCCGCAGTTTCAAAGACTGGGAGGAATGGGCAGGCGATGCGTCTGTGAAAGTCGGTGCTTTTAATGCGAGCGGCTCCAGCAGCAGCGTGACGGACTACGAAGGCGTCTTCTACTGGGACTATGATTCCTTGGTTGCGGACGGCATCCTGAACGCCGAGGATCCCGACATCAAGAAGGATACCTACACCGCGGACATCATCAAGAAGTACGCTTCTCAGCCCGGCTGGGTCGAGGCGGAATAAATTGTTGAATAAATCAAAGAGACCTTACGATAAAGTCTTCTCGCTTATACGGCGAGGAGACTTTTTTCGTCGTGGACGAAAGGCGCGTTCGTTTGCGTTTCCGTCGCATCCGTCCGTTCTTGGGAAAAACAGGATGGCGCTCTTGCATTTTTGCTTGACGGGGAAACGCACGGAGAGTACAATTTACTTTGTTAAAAGTAAAAAATCGGTAGGAAAAACGATATGATACGGAAAGATCTCAGAAATATAGCGATCATTGCGCACGTCGACCACGGCAAGACCACTCTCGTGGACGAGATGTTGAAGCAGGGCGGTATCTTCCGCTCCAATCAGCACGTGGACGAGAGGGTGATGGACAGCGGCGACCTCGAGAGAGAGCGCGGCATCACCATCCTCGCCAAGAATACGGCGGCGTATTATAAAGACGTCAAGATCAATATCATCGACACCCCAGGGCACGCGGATTTCAGCGGCGAAGTGGAGCGTGTCCTCAAGATGGTCTCGGGCGTGCTTCTTCTCGTGGACGCGGTGGAAGGTCCGATGCCGCAGACCCGTTTCGTCCTTCAGAAAGCCTTGGAGCTCGGGCATAAGATCATCATTTGCGTGAATAAGGTGGATCGCCCCGACGCAGAGCCGCAGCGGGTGGTGGACGAGGTGCTGAACCTGATGATCGACCTCGACGCGGACTATGAGCAGCTGTCTTCTCCCGTCGTGTATTGCAGCGGCAGGAACGGCACGTCTTCGATGACGGTGGAGCAGAAAGCAGACCTCACCGACCTCTTCGAGACCATCGTGAATTATATCGACCCGCCCGAGGGGGACGAGAATGCTCCCATGCAGGTATTGGTCTCCTCCATCGACTACAATGATTACGTCGGCAGGATCGGCATCGGCAGGGTGGAGCGCGGCGTCATCAAAGTCGGGCAGGAGGCGGTCGTCACCTCTTTCCACGGCGACAAAGAACCTTATAAGACCCGCGTCGTCACCTTGATGCAGATAGACGGCTTGAAGCGCGTAAACGTCGAGAGCGCCATGGTGGGCGACATCATCTGCTTCAGCGGCAGCGAGAATATCACCATCGGCGACACCCTCTGCGCGGCGGAGTGCGTGGAGCCCCTTCCTTTTATGAAAATAGGCGAGCCCACCTTGGAGATGAGATTCATGGTCAATGACTCTCCTTTCGCGGGGAGAGAGGGCAAATACGTCACCACCCGTCATTTGCGCGAGAGACTGTATAGGGAGCTCCTGAAAGACGTTTCCCTCCGCGTGGAGGACACGGACAACACCGACACCTTCCTCGTGAAAGGGCGCGGCGAGATGCATCTCTCCGTCCTCATTGAGACGATGCGCCGCGAGGGTTACGAATTCGCGGTGTCTATGCCGAAGGTGCTTTATATCTATGAAGACGGCAAGAAGCTGGAGCCCATCGAGCAGGTCATCGTGGACGTGCCGGAGACCAGCGTCGGCGCCGTGATGGAGAAGCTGGGCAGTCGCCGCGGCGAACTCGTGACCATGACCCCGATGGGCAGCCGCATCCGTTTGGAGTTCAAAATGCCCGCGCGCGGTATGATCGGATATAAGAATGAGTTCCTCACCGACACCAAGGGCGAGGGCGTCTTGAACACCATCTTCCTCGGCTATGAGGAATATAAGGGCGACATCACGATGCGTAATTTCGGCTCTCTCGTGGCATACGAGACGGGCGAAGCCGTGACCTACGGACTTTTCAACGCGCAGGACCGCGGCCCCCTCTTTGTCGGACCGGGCACGCAGGTGTATGAAGGCATGGTGGTCGGCTACACGCCCAAGTCGGACGACATCGTCGTCAACGTTTGCAAGAAGAAGCACATCACCAATATGCGCGCGTCGGGCAGCGACGAGGCGCTCCGCCTCACTCCCATCAAGAGGATGAGCCTCGAAGAGATGATCGAATTCCTCGGCGAGGACGAGATCCTCGAGGTCACTCCGAAGTCCCTCCGCGTACGTAAGATCATTATGAGCAATATGTACCGCGCGAAGGAGAACTTCAAGAAGAAGAACGCCGAGTGATCGTGAAAAAGATCTTCATTCCCATCGGCGGCGGCGAGATCCGCAATAAGACCACCGCTCCCATAGACAAATACATCACAGACCTCGCACGTAGCCGCATCACGGACGGACCCCGCGGTTACGCTCTCTTTTTCCCCACGGCGAGCCATGACAGCAATCCCTATTTTAATAGTTTCCGCAAGACCTACACCTCCCTTTTCGACTTCAAGAGCGACATCGCCATCCTCACCAAAGGGCTGATGACCTTGGAGCACGTCAAGGAGAAGATCGACAAGGCGGATGTCATCTACGTCGGCGGGGGCGACACCCTCTTCCTCATCGACGTGTGGAGAGAGACGGGCATTGATAAGATGGTGTGGGAGGCTTATGAGCGCGGCGCCATCCTCGCGGGTCTCTCCGCGGGCGCCATCTGTTGGTTTGAGGATATGTACACCGATTCTTTGGTGGAAGGGGAGTTCTGCCCCGCGAAAGGCATGGGGAAATTTATTGGTGCCGCCACGCCCCACTATAACCAACGTCCCGAATTCGACGAGGTCTTCGCCCGCGAAGGCTACGATTATGCCTACGCCATCGAGGACGACGCGGCGCTCCTCTTCGAGGACGGCGTGATGCAGGGCGCCCTCTCCGCCGGCGGCAAAGCCTACCTTTTGACGCGAAGCGCGACCGGCGAAACGAAAAAGAAAGAGATAAAGGCGCTGACGCTTTAATGCGGAATTCGGAATGCGGAATGCGGAACTGAAACGCTATGCTCTAATTCGGAATGCGGAATTCGGAATAATGGAGACGCTGCGCGAAAATATAGATGTCATCCTGAACGCAGTTGAAGGATCTCATCCAATTTTTCAATAAGGTGGAGATGTTTCTCATCAAGCTCGCTATTTGCCGTCGGCTACGCCGCGTCTCGAAGTTTCTCGACCGCTGTTTTATTGGGTTTTTATCTGGTTCACGCATCTCTATCGTCATCCAGGAAGCATGAACGCCACTCGTCTATGCTGTCCGCAATAACATCCGATGCGGAGTCTTCATTTATAGGCGTGTAGAGGGGGCTCGGACCATTCGTCCATTCTGCCCAAGATTGGTCCTCGTCGGAAGTTTTTGTCGGTAGAGGCGCATAGATCTTCACGAATCCACAGTTATAACTCTTTTTCTTCCAATACTCCCACCAAGTATCCAATGTGCTGAATTCGCCGTAATCGTAGTGGAGAACGTCTGCAGTGAAGTAAGGGGAATTGGTGAATAGGAGGAGTCCTGCGTAGTCTCGTAGCTTGATAGGGAACATGGCATCGGTCGCGCGGATAAGCGTGTCCATAGCATCGTAGCCTGGCTCGATCTTGCCTTCTGCGACGAGGTTTTTGACGTAATCGAAACAGTCAGGTTCTTCCAGTAATGATACCCAGTCCGTTTCTTGAATGGAATGATCGCGAAAAACAAAGAATTTGATCCGAGCGTCCTCGAGGCAGAGATAATCAAAAGTATAATCCGCCTCAATAGGGGCTCTTATCAGATCTTCGATGTTGGCTTTCACGGCATCCAAAATGGGGGCCATTGATTTGGTGCCGTCGATACAGACTGCAAAATGAAATGTTATAGGATGATTCATTTTATTTCTCCCTTTTTGATTAATCGAATGTGTGTTTCTTGAACAGACTGGTTAAATATGGCGATACCGCCGTAAAGCGGCGATATATGCACCCCAAAGTGAGAATGATGTAAAGATTGCTCTTGCGTTCGTAAAAGAAACAAAACAACCGACTCGCGAGTGCGAATCGGTTGTTTTTGGTGGAGACAAGGGGATTCTCCTTTTGCTCCTTGCAAGGCAAAACGTTTTGTTTTTTTCACCTTGCTCGGAGCTTCGGTCAGCCGCTGAAAACGCCGCACGGTGGCGTTTCCTATTCGCTCTCGGTTCTCATCCTCTGTTAGGGATAAAAAATGTCGGATAAATCCGACATTTTGGTGGAGATAAGGGGATTCGAACCCCTGACCTATACGATGCGAACGTATCGCTCTACCAACTGAGCCATATCCCCAAGCACCTTTGTATTATAGAGCATTGCGGCGTGGAAAGCAAGTGTTTTTTTGTATTTTCTCACGGAAGGAAAGCGGAGAGGGCATTGCTTATTCCGAATGCTATGATTTCGGTGGACAACCCACCGCCCGCCGTGTTACAATACAGGTGCTTGGCGCGTATGCGCATTTATATGGATAGAAGATGTTCCTTGCATAACCATCTTCGGAATAAAAAACAAGGAGGTCACGAAAGTGACGACGATCAAAAACCTTTTTACGGAAACCAAACTGTTACTGCGGAATATCCCATCCCTCATCACGGCGCTCTTCGTAACGGCGGTGGTGTCGATGAATCTCCTCGCGAATAAGAGCATCGACCTGAACCTGTCTTGGCTCGCCTTGGACTGCGGCATACTCTTTTCCTGGCTCGTATTTCTCCTGATGGACGTCGTCACCAAACGCTTCGGCGTGCGCGCGGCGAATATCCTCGCGGCGGTGGCGCTCCTCGTGAACCTCTGTTTCTCCGTCATCTTCCTTGCGATGAGTTACATCCCGGGGACGTGGTCGCAGAGCTTTGTGGAGACGATCGGCGGCCCCGCGCTCGTGAATGGCGCATTGGACGGCACTTTCCGCTCGTCCTGGTACGTCATCCTCGGCAGCTCGGTGGCATTCATGGCGTCGGCGGTGACGAATAACGTCCTGAATTTCACTTTCGGGCGCATCTTTAAGGCGCACCCCACGGCGAGCTTCTATCTCAGTTGTTATCTCTCCACGGTGATCGGGCAGTTTCTCGATAATATCCTCTTCGCATTCATCGTGAGTTATCATTTCTTCGGCTGGACGGCGCTCCAATGCGTGATGTGCGCGGCGACGGGCGCGGTGGCGGAGCTCCTCTTCGAGGTGGTCTTCTCTCCTCTCGCGCATAGGATCGTTCGGACGTACGAAGCGGAAGGCGTCGGGCAGGCGTACATTGATTACGTCGCGGCGCAAAAGGAGGCAGTATGAAAGTGTTGATTACGGGCGTGAGCGGCGATATCGGCCGCGCCATCGCGGAGAAGTTCCTTGCGGAGGGGCATACGGTCATCGGACTGGACGTCGCGCCGACCGCGCTTACCCACGCGGCATATACCCATATCATTGCGGATGTTCGGGGAGATCTTCCCGACGTGACGGGCGTCAACGTCCTCGTGACGGCGGCGGGCATCCAGTTCCCAGCCGAGGACGTCATCGACGTGAATCTCAAGGGCGTCATCCGCACGATGGAAAAGTACGCTTTCACCCCCGACATTCGCGCCGTGGTGAATATCGCCTCCGCGAGCGCGCGGAACGGAGCGGAATTCCCCGAGTACGTCGCGAGCAAGGCGGGCGTCGTCGCTTATACCAAGAATGCCGCGCTGCGTCTCGCCCCCTACGGTGCCACTTGTAATAGTCTCTCCCCGGGCGGGGTGTATACTTCATCCAATAGCCCTGTCCTCGAGGATGAAGCCCTGCGCGCCGCCGCGATAAGGGAGTCCCTGCTCGGAAAATGGGCGACATCCGCGGAGATCGCGGAATGGGCGTATTTCCTCGCGGTGGTGAATAAGAGCATGACAGGGGAGGATGTGCTGGTCGATAATGGCGAACAGCTTAATTCTAATTTTATCTGGCCGAGGGACGGGCGCGCATAGCGGCGCTTATGCGGCTCTACCGCTTCTCGTCCGAACAGTTACGTACAAGAAGTACGCGCCTGTCCGTCCGCTCGCGGAGCGTTTGCCTAAGCACCACTCTGCGCGCCCGCTGTTTGTTTTTTGCGCTGCAAGGTGAATGATGGTGTTTGTAGAGCGCTTGCCTCTACACCCTTCTCCGCGCTCGCGGGTGTGTGAAACGCACCATTCTCCGCTCTCATTCGGGTATTCATTTTTGGTTTATAAGGATCGCGCATTGCGCGTACCGCAATTCCTAATTCATAATTCCTAATTCCTAATTCAAGCGCAGCACCATTGCATCCTTTTATAAAGGAGGCTTGATCGCGGACGAGCAGAGCGAGGACGGAATGCAGGAAAGTGGGTAAAAATTGCATAAACAATGCATATATTGCATAAAGCATTGCATTAAAATAAAAATATAAAGAATTTTGTTAATATTATGCAAAAATGTTTGACTTCGTGCCGCGGGGATCTTATAATGAGGGTACCATTGAAGCATAAAAGGAGCAGAAATATGGACAAAAGCAGTATCAAAAAAGTAGTTCTCGCGTATTCGGGTGGCTTGGACACCTCGATCATCATTCCTTGGCTGAAGGAAAATTACAATGGATGTCAGGTCATCGCCGTGGCGGCGAACGTCGGACAGGCGGACGAGTTGGACGGTCTTGAGGAGAAGGCGCTGAAGACGGGCGCGGACAAGATCTACATCTTGGACCTCACCGATGAATACGTGAATGATTATATCATCCCGACGATGCAGGCGGGCGCGCGTTATGAAGAATATTATCTCGGCACGTCCCACGCACGTCCTTTGATCGCGAAGGCGCTCGTCGAGATCGCCTTGAAAGAGGGCGCGGACGCCATCTGCCACGGTTGCACCGGCAAGGGCAACGATCAGGTGCGTTTCGAGCTCGGCATCAAGCATTTCGCGCCGAATATGAAGGTCATCGCTCCGTGGCGTGAATGGACCATCAAGTCCCGTGAGGAGGAGATCGCCTACGCAGAGGCGCATAACGTCCCCCTCAAGATCAATAAGGAGACGAATTACAGCAAGGATAAGAACCTGTGGCACCTGTCCCATGAAGGTCTCGACCTCGAGGACACGGGCAACGAGCCGCAGTACGAGAAGCCGGGCTTTTTGGAGATGGGGGTCTCTCCCGTATTAGCGCCCGACGCTCCCACCTATGTGGAGCTCACCTTCGACAAGGGCGTGCCCACCTCTCTCAACGGGGAGAAGATGTCGGCGAAGGAGATCATCCTCGCACTCAATAAGATCGGCGGCGCGAACGGCATCGGCATCCTCGACATCGTGGAGAACCGTCTTGTCGGTATGAAGTGTCGCGGCGTTTATGAGACCCCGGGCGGCACGATCCTTTACAAGGCGCATTCCGTCTTGGAGAGCATCACCCTCGACAAAATGACGATGCACGAGAAAGAGAAGCTCGCCATCACCTTCGGTGAGCTCGTCTATAACGGGCAATGGTTCAGCCCCCTTCGCGAGGCGCTCTCCGCTTTCGTCACCAAGACGCAGGAGACCGTCACGGGCAAGGTGCGCCTGAAACTCTATAAGGGCAATATGATCAATGCGGGCGTGTGGAGCGACTACTCCCTTTACAGCGAGGAGATCGCGACCTTCGGCGAGAGCGACTACGACCAGACCGACTCCAAGGGTTTCATCACCCTCTACGGGTTGCCCACCAAGGTGCAGGCGCTCGTGAAGAGCAAGGTAAAGAAATAATGAGCAAATTGTGGGCAGGGCGTGCGGACGGCACCATCAACGAGGCGGCGGAGGCTTTCAACGCGTCCATCACCTTCGATAAGCGCTTGTACGCGGAGGACATCACCGGCTCCATCGCACACGCGGCGATGCTCGGGAAGCAGGGGATCATCTCGGCGGAAGAGGCGGAGATCCTCATCACCGCGCTCGGCGGCATCCTCTCGGATATCGAGAGCGGCGCGCTCGAGATCGACCTTGCGGCGGAGGATATCCATACCTTCGTCGAGGAGACGCTCGTCTCGCGCGTCGGCGCCGTGGGGAAGAAACTGCATACCGCGCGCAGTCGAAACGATCAGGTCGCGCTGGATATGAAGCTCTTCGCGCGCAAGGTCGCCGATGAGCTCAAAGGGAAGCTCCTGTCCCTTGTGACTGCCTTGACGGACAAGGCGGAGACCTACAAGAAGACCGTGATGTGCGGCTACACCCACCTGCAACGCGCACAGCCCATCACCTTCGGGCAACACCTGATGGCGTATGCCTTCATGTTCCTGCGCGACGCGGACAGGCTCGCGGACGCGAAAAAGCGCCTGAATAAGTCCCCCATCGGGGCGGCGGCGCTCGCGGGCACGACCTATAATACCGACCGCGCGTACGAGGCGGCGGCACTCGGTTTCGACGGTGTCACGGAGAACAGCTTGGACTCTGTCTCCGACCGCGATTACGTGGTGGAGCTCCTCGCCGACATCTCCCTCCTGATGACCCACTTGTCGAGACTGTCGGAGGAGCTGGTGCTGTGGTCGAGCTTTGAATTCAAATACATTGAATTATCCGATGATTTTACGACAGGATCCTCCATCATGCCGCAGAAGAAGAACCCCGATATGGCGGAGCTTGCGCGCGGCAAGACGGGCAGGGTCTACGGCGACCTCATCGCGATGCTCACCGTCCTCAAAGGCTTGCCCCTTGCTTATAATAAAGATATGCAAGAGGACAAAGAGAGCTTTTTCGACGCGGTGGATACGGCGAATGCGTGCCTATCCGTCTTCATTCCGATGATCGCGAGCCTGAAAGCGAATGAGGAGAATATGCTCGAGGCGGCGAAAGGCGGCTATATCAACGCCACCGACCTCGCCGACTACCTGACCAAGAAAGGTCTTCCCTTCCGCGAGGCGTACAAGCTCGTTGGCACCATCGTGCGCGACGCCGTCACGAAGAAGGTCGGACTGGAGGATATCCCCCTCGAGACCTACAAAGGCTACAGCGACCTTTTTGACGCGGACCTTTACGACGAGATCTCCGTTGCGAACTGTGTGGAGAAACGCACCTCTTACGGCGGCACCGCGGTGTCCTCGGTGGAAACGCAGATCAAGATCGTCCGCGAAACGATAACGAAAGCGTAAAGAAAAAAATGGCGTTCCTCTCGGAACGCTTTTTTTTGTCAAAGGAACTTTTTCAATGCTTCCACGCTTCCCGAGAAGAGGGCGAGGATATCGCGGGCGAGTGTGACAGCTTCGTCGCTGACGAAGGTAAGGTTCTCATTCAGGCACCGCGTCAGGTCGGTGATGCCCATATTCGTGCCCTTGATGAGTTTCTCGGCGATATTGCTATTGCTCTTGTCGCCGAAGATGGAGAGTTTCACCATCTTTTTCTGCCATTTTTGTTTCATACTGCCGTATATCTCGGGGTCGATGTCCAGCTCTTTCATCATGTCGCTGACCCGTCGCGTGACGGCGGCGTATTCGCCCATCAGCTGTTTGACGTAGGCATTCAGTTCCCCCACGGCGACCTTCTCCACCACGTCCAAGGATTGCAGTCCGAGGGCGGTGGACTTCATACATTCGTTGAGGAGCTCCTCCTCGTTCTCGGCGAAAATACGCTTTTTCGTCGGTTCCGCTGTGATCGTAGCCATATATTCCCCCTTTTCGTTTTGTCTTTATTATGGACAAGCGGGCGTTTTTTATTCGGCGGGATATAAAAAAGCGCTCCCGCAGGCGAGCCGCGAGAGCGCTGCAAAGTGCACCGTATTATTTCTTCTTGAAGACGAGAGAATAGGAGTCGTGCTTCCAGGTCAGGGTGCCGCTCTCATAGGTAGCGGTGGTGGAAGTGTTGCCGTCCTTCGTATAGGTGCCGCTCTCCGTGATGGAGATGACGGAAGCCTTGAAGGTGAAAGAGTAGGTCTTGTCCTTATTGAGGACGAGGCTCGCTGCCTGCACGTTGTCGGCGGAGATGGTGATCGCGCCTGCCGTTGCGGACGAGAAGGTGTATTCACCCGCGGCGGCGTTACAGCCGAAAAGGGCGATGCCGCAGAAGGCGACGAGAAGCAAGACGGAAAGGATGAGTAAAGATTTTTTCATAGATATACCTCCGATATTTTCTGCGGCGACAGCCGCTATGTCATTCGTCGTCACTCGGGACGGAAGGCTCTTTGGGGAGCTCGGGCTCGACGTGCGACTTCTTGTGTGCGAAGCGCTCCTTCGTCTCGTTGTAGTGGCGCTTGATCTCCTCGATGCGCGTCTCGGGCTCGGGACGATCCTTCTCCACCCGCTCGGGGATGGGGGCTTCGTCGTAGGGCATCGTGACGACGTCGGTGCGGTCTCTGACTTCCACCTGCTGATAGGGAATGGAGACGCCGCGCCTCTTGAACTCATTGAAAACGTGTTCCATCACGTAATAGTAGACGTCCCAATAGTCCTCCGCGTCGCACCAACAATTCGCGAAGAAATTGATGCTGCTGTCCCCGAATTCTTTCAGCTTGCAGAAGGGGGCGGGATCGAGATACACCCTGCCGTCGCTCTTCATCACGTCCAAGACGATGTCGCAGACGACCTTCACGTCCGACTCGTAAGCGACGGGGAAATTGAAATCCACGCGGCGTTTGCCGATGGCGTCGGCGTTGATGACGGCGCTGTTCACGATGGTGGAATTCGGGACGGTGACCTTCTTATTGTCGGCGGTATTGATGGTGGTGAAGAGGAGATTGATCTCCGAGATACGCCCCGAGATCCCAGCGACTTCGATGCGGTCGCCTTTTTTGAACATTTTATGCGTCACGATGACGATGCCGTTCGCGATGTTGGAGATATTGCTCTGGAGAGCCATGCCGATGGCGAGGATCGCCGCACTCACGGCGGTGATGACGCCCGTGACCTGCACGCCCGCGACAGAGAGTAGGATGATGATGAAGACCAGCCACAGCGCGAAACGGATGATGGTGAGCAGGAATCCCTGCGCCACAGAGTCCATCTTCAAGCGAGTGAATGCCTTTTTAAGCACCACGGTGAGGATCTTGATCACGATGAGCCCGATGACGAGCGCCGCGAAGAAACCGATGATGTTCCACACGTTATCTTGGAAAAAATCCGTAATGGTCAGCCATATCTCGTCCCAGTTCATATTGACCTCCGAAGGAAATATATGGATAATTATATATCTATTCCGGGCGAAAGTCAAGGGCGCGCGCAGGGCGCGGAGCGGGATGCGGAACTTGATCCAATGCGGAATTCGGAATGCGGAATGCGGACCTGAAACGCTATGCTCTAATGCGGAATTCGGAATGCGGAATAAAGGTGCGCTACGCGAATAATAAAGAAATGTCATCCTGAGCGAAGCGTAGCGCAGTCGAAGGAGCTCAACCGTTTTTTAACACGGTGGAGATGTTTCGGCAAGATTTAATAGAAAAAAAGGCGTTCCCCGCTCGGGAAGAACGCCTTTTTCTAGGGATCACAAGGGACTTATTGCAGCTTCGGCAATTTGTCCAAAGAGGCTTGGAGCTCCGCGTCGGTCGGGATGTAATCGCTCATCTCGCCGTTGTGGAATTTCTCGTATGCCACCATGTCGAAATAGCCCGTGCCGGTGAGACCGAAGAGGATGGTCTTCTCTTCGCCCGTCTCTTTGCACTTCAATGCCTCGTCGATGGCGACGCGGATGGCGTGGGAACTCTCGGGGGCGGGCAGGATGCCTTCGCTGCGAGCGAAGAGCTCAGCCGCCTCGAAGACCTTGGTCTGTTCGACCGAGGTCGCCTCCATATATCCCTCGTCGTAGAGCTCGGAGAGGATGGAACTCATGCCGTGATAGCGGAGACCGCCCGCATGGTTCGCGGAGGGAATGAACCCACTGCCGAGGGTGTACATCTTGGCGAGGGGGCAGACCTTGCCGGTGTCGCAGAAGTCGTAAGCGTATTTGCCGCGGGTAAAGCTCGGACAGCTCGCAGGCTCGACGGCGATGATGCGATAATCTTTCTCGCCGCGGAGTTTCTCCCCCATGAAGGGAGCGACGAGACCGCCTAGGTTACTGCCGCCACCTGCGCAACCGATGATGATGTCGGGGGTGACGCCGTATTTATCGAGAGCGGCTTTCGCCTCGAGACCGATGACGGATTGGTGCAGGAGCACCTGGTTCAGCACAGAGCCGAGCACGTAACGATAGCCTTCGTTGGTGACTGCCTTCTCCACCGCTTCGGAGATGGCGCATCCGAGGCTGCCCGTCGTGCCGGGGAATTCCTCAAGTATCTTCTTGCCGATCTCGGTCTCCGTAGAGGGGGAGGGGGTGACGCTCGCACCATAGGTGCGCATCACTTCGCGGCGGAAGGGCTTCTGCTCGTAGGAGCACTTCACCATGAAGACTTTGCAGTCCAGCCCGAAGTATGCACAAGCCATGCTGAGCGCGGTGCCCCACTGTCCTGCGCCCGTCTCGGTCGTGACGCCTTTGAGACCCTGTTTCTTGGCGTAGTAGGCTTGGGCGATGGCGCTATTCAGCTTGTGGCTGCCGCTCGTGTTATTGCCCTCGAACTTGTAGTAGATCTTCGCGGGGGTGCCGAGCTTCTTCTCCAGATAGTAGGCTCTCACGACAGGGGAGGGGCGATACATCTTGTAGAAGTCGCGGATCTCCTCCGGGATCTCGATGAAGCGGGTGTCATTGTCCAGCTCCTGATCGATGAGTTCGTCGCAGAAAACGGGAGCGAGGTCCGCCTTGGTGACGGGCTTACCCGTGCCGGGATTCAGAAGGGGCGCGGGCTTTGTTTTCATATCGGCACGGACGTTATACCATGCCTTCGGCATCTCGGACTCTTCGAGATAGATCTTGTAGGGAATGACTCTTTCTTCTTTTTTCATGGTATTTATCCTCCTTTTTCCGCCATGGCGGTCATTTTTATGCCTTTAGGCATATAATTCCGTTTTCGCGCTTGTTCGGGAGTAATAAAAAAGCCCGTCCAAGCAAATACTTCTTTGCCGGGACAGGACTGTATCCTGCGGTGCCACCCTGCTTGGCGCTTATCGCGCCCTCTTTTAACGCACTATGCTATGCGCTCGAGTTTTTAACGGAGATCGTGCTCCGGCTCGCATACTCGGGAAACCCTTTCCGCTACGCCCTCGGAAGCCCATTCCACCAAGTATCCCTGTCGCGATCCCACCATCCGCGACTCTCTGTGAAGGGAGAGGCTCTGCGTACTCTTCTTCCTCTTCGGTTTGATGCTATTGTAGCACCCTATAAACGGTCTGTCAAACATTTTGATGCACTTTTTTTACGGAAAAGAAAAAAGATTTCCGAGAAAACTCCCTATTTATCCGAAGAAAACAAATATATAATATAGTATACGCACGCATATCTATAATGGTTAAAAGGGCATATTCGAGCGGGCGCGGTCATAATGATTACGGGATAAAGGAGGTACTATGGAAACAGCCGCTATCAATAGAAAGCACAGTTTGATCATCAAGGATACGATCACCGTCACGGGCGTCAAGTCTGTCATCGCCGTGGGGGAGAAAGAGGTGCGTCTCGCTCTCGAGAACAAAAGGCTCACGCTGACGGGGAGCGGATTCAGCGCGGAAAAACTCTCCATCGAGGAGGGCGCTCTCGTCCTTTCCGGTGAGGTCCTCTCCCTCAGATATACTTCCGCGTCGGAGCCGAAGAGCGTTCTGAAAAGGCTCTTTCGATGATCCTCGTGGAATGCGGCATATTCGCCGCGATGTTTCTCTCGGGTATGGCGGCGGGGATCCTCGCCGTTTCTTTGGATGTGATCGGCAAAGCGGGGAAGGCGGCGCGCGCCGTCACCGACGTCATGATCGCGGCGGAGATGGGGGCGCTTTATTTCATTACGCTCTATCACGTTGCCTGCGGGGTATTTCGCCTATATTCTCTCGCGGCATTTTTATTCGGAGCGCTCCTCGCGAGAGTTCTTTGCAAGCGGTTCGAGCCGACCTTTCGGCGGGTGATGCGGAGGCTCGTCGAGCCCCTTGCGAGTGCCTACGGGAAGGCACTTTCAAGGTGGGAGAACTTCCTGCGTCCGTACCGCGAGAAGAGGGCGGCAAGGCGCCTCGCGCGGCAAGCCGCCCGAGAAGAGAAAAAGGCGTCGAAACGCGCTCTGACAGAGGAGAAACGGGAGGCGAAAAAGGCGTCTTTCGCGAAGAAGCTCCCGCGGAAAAATAAGATCGCTCGCATCGTCGTCGAGAGGTAACTGCCGCGCACGTTCGCGAGAGCGGGCACGCTCACTCGCCAAATCCATTGACAGAAGATGTTATTTAGAGTATAATACACGCATGACAAAATTTACGGAGACGTATCGATGATCAAATTTCTTACTCCGGTGCAGCTGTGGCAGGATTTCGATCCCGCGAGCGCACCGCTCGATATGGCGATAGCATACAACGTCGAAGAAGGCGACTTACACCGTAAAGGTGTATATTTCACCGCGATAGCCGATGAGGTCGGACAAGTGCGGGCGTTCGCGGAGGTGAAGACCACCGTCGCTCAGCCGAAAAAAGTGCTTGTTTCCGTCCTGACCGAGCCGGATCAGACTCCCATCACGGACAGTTTCGACGATTTGCTGAAACGCGGGTTCGCGGTGGTCACCGTGGACGTCAGCGGCATCGAGGACGAAGAGGGCAACGCCACGAAGTATTCCGATGGCTACGAATACGCCTCTTTTGCGGCGGGCATCCCCGACAGGTACCTCGCCACGCCTTCGGCGAAGGCTTCCCCCGTCTATCTGTGGGCGAAGATCGTGCGCCGTACCGTCACCTTGCTCGAATATCTCTATCCGAAAGCGCGCACATCCGTTATGGGCGCTCTGTCCGCGGCGGACGTCGCGTGGCAGGTGGCGGCGATGGATCCGCGTATCGCCGCGCTCATCGCGGTCTTGGGCGACTATTCCGATCCTCCCGTACTCGAAGAGGACAGCTCCAATGCGGACAGTTACATTATGGCTCTCAGCGCCAAGTCCGCCGCCCGTATGATCAAATGTCCCTGTCTCGTCGTGACCTGCGCCAATGCGCATGGCGGCGACGTGGAGAAGATCAGCGAGGTGGTGAATCAGATCCCCGAATCGGTGCATTTCACGGTCACCGTCACCCCGCGACTCAATAGCCAGATCGACGAAGCCGACCTCTTGTCGGCGTATAAATGGCTGGACAAGTCCATGAAAGGAGAGGTGTCGCCCGAATTGCGTCTGACTTCCGAGCCGGGCGAGGGGCTTCTCCGTTTCGTGCTCGCCGCTCCGCTCGGGAAGTTGAATTCCGCCATCTTGCACGTTTCTTACAATAATGCGCCTGCGGAATACCGCCATTGGCATGATTATCCGATGACGAAGCACGAAGACGGCAGTTTCACCGTCGAAGTCCCCGTATGGGTGGGTGACCGCGAGGTGCTCTCCTACGCGACGGCGACGATGGGCGGCGGGATGAATCTCGCCACGAAAGGCGTCGGGACGCTCGTCACTTCCATACGCCCGTATCACGTCAGTCAGTTCCTCTTGGACACCGAGTCGGATCACGGCTTCTATGCGGACAATTCCGCGCGGACTTTCATTTCTTATAAAGACGATTTCAAGATCGCGGAGTCTCCGGACGGCGTCCCCGGCTTTTTCGGTAAGGGGATGCTTCGCACGAATATCCTCGCAGAAGAGGGTCGTTACGAGCCTGCGTCTTCTCTGCATATCAGCGTGTATTCCGCCACGGAGTCCGAGGTGCGTATCATGCTCATCAAGCGGGAGGAGGATAGGATCGTCGCTTATACCGCCGTGTGCGACGCAGAAGCGGAGGAGTGGACGCGGCTGTCTCTCGAGACGGACGACTTCAAGACCGAGGATCTCATCCCGATGAAGGACTGGGACGGTCTCCTCGGAATGATACTTCCCGATACGGACGATAAATACTATAATAATTTCCTGTGGATGTAGGTGCGTATGAACGAAGGACATAGAGCGTTAAGACTCGCCGTGGAGATCGTGCTCTGCTTGATGATCGCGATCGTGCTGGTCGGCGTGGTGCAACAGATGTTTTTGGCGCCGGTGGGCGTCGTGGGTTCCTCGATGTATCCCACCATCAATGCGGAGGGGGATCGCGTCTTCGTGCAGAAGAGGCTGTATTCCATCGATCGCGGGGACGTCGTAGTCTTCTACCGTCCGAATAGCAGTGACGTCACGTCGGAGAATCCGGCGGGCAGCATCACTCTCGCAGACTTTTTCAATTCACTGCCTTTTATCAATAAGTTTCCTCACGTGAAAGAGGAGAATACAGCGGCGGACGCCGATTACACCTGCGTCATCAAGAGGGTAGTCGGACTGCCCGGCGACACGGTGACCATTCGCGCGGACGCGACCGAGCCCACCTTGGCGCATCTCTACGTCAACGGCGCCCTCGTGAAAGAGAGCGTCATCATGCATAATAAAGACGTCTGCGGTTTCGGCGTGGACGCGGATCCCCTCTCGGCGACTTGGACGGTTGCGGAAGGGGAGCTTTTCGTGCTCGGCGACAACCGCGATCACAGCTATGACAGCGAGGATTACGGTCCCATCAAGTCGGAGTGGCTGATGGGCAAGGTCGTCGTCGCGCGTATCGGCGGGAAGTACAAGTTCGATCTGAGCATTTCGATGGATTGATATGAGGAAAGTTCTCACGGTCATCATTCTTATTTTGGCGACGCTGGTCTGTTGCGTTTCTTGTAAAGAAACGGAGGAGGCTGTCTTCCGCACGGTGCATTTCGACGTGTCGTATGCGGTCGCGTCGATGGACGTCCCCGCGGACATCGTGGTAGCGGACGGTGAGAAGATCACCCTCCCGACCATCGAAGCGGAGGCGACCCCCGGCAACGTCTATATCTGGACGGCGGATCCCGTGAAGAAAGATCGTTACGACGATTCCTCTTCCGTTACGGCGGATATGACCCTCTACGCGGTGGAAGTGCCGAAAAGTTATAAGATCATCTATCTTTTCGAGTTCGACGGCGTCGTCAATTCGCCCCTGAACCCCACCGAGTACGACTCCACCGAGGAGATCGTCTTGCAGGCGCCCTATAAGACCACGATCCCCTTCGGATATAAATTCATCGGTTGGTGCTATGCCGACGACCCGACGAGCAACGTGACGACCATCGCGGCGGGTACGAAAGGGGACGTCGTCCTTCGCGCGCGCATTGAACGCGTGGAGTACGAGGTGCAATATCGGAATACGAAGAATGCGGCGAACCCCAATGGGGATAGTTATCTTTTCGGAGACGAGGTGACGCTTCTCCCGCTCGAGGCGGCGGGTTTTGTCGGCTTCGTCTCGTATGCGGATCCCACCCTCGTGGTAACGACATTGACGCCGGACTTTATCGTGGAGAATGAAAAGCGCCTGTTCACGGGCGGGGTCATCGCCCTCAAGGCGAAATGGAGCGAACAATGAAAGTATTGGTGACGGGTGCGAGCGGAGATATCGGCAAGGCGATCGTTCGCGCCTTTTTCGTGAAAGGGGACTCGGTGGCTCTCCTGTATCATAACGATAAAACGAGTGCGGAGGCTCTCGCGACGGAAGGCGCCGCGAGGGGGCTCCTGTCCGTTGCGGAGAGGATCGACTTCACGGACGTTGCGGGCGCGCTCAGCGTCCTCGACAAGGTGCAAAGCACCTTCGGCACCCCTGACGTCGTCGTGAACGCGGCGGGGATAGACGAATACGGGCTCCTCATCGATACCTCGGTCGAGGCGTGGGACAGGATCTTCGCGGTCAATGCGCGCTCTGTCTTCCTCACCTCTACGTGGGCGGCGCAAAGGATGCGCGCGGGCGGTCGCATCGTGAGCATCTCTTCCGTTTGGGGCTCGCGTCCCGCTCCCTGCGAGGGGGCGTATGCCGCGTCCAAGGCGGCGGTGGAGAGTTTCACGAAGACCTTCGCGGCAGAAGTCGGAGACCTCGGCATCACGGTGAACGTCGTTGCGGCGGGGTATATCGACACCAAGATGAACGCCCGTTTCTCCGAGGAGGAAAGGGAGGCTTTCATCGACGAGCTCGCCGTCAAGCGTTGCGGGCAGGCGGAGGACGTCGCGAACGCGGTGCTCTTCTTCGCGGATGAGAAGTCGGACTATATCACCGGTCAGATACTGGAAGTATCGGGCGGGATGAGATGATGAAATATAAGATCGGAGGGAAATATGGAGACCTATCTCGAAAATTATAAACATTGGTACGAGAGTGTTACGGCGGAGGAGAGAGCGGAGCTCGACGCCATCGCCGCAGACGACAAGGAGCTCAGAGAGCGTTTCAGCCTCCCCCTTGCTTTCGGCACGGCGGGGATGCGCGGCACCATCGGGCTCGGCACCTTCAAGATGAATCTTTACACCGTGGCGCGTGCGACCGCGGGACTCGCGGACTACATCGCGTCGGAGGGTGCGGAAGCGAGGAAGCGCGGCGTCGTCATCTCCTATGACACCCGCCGAATGAGCTTTGAATTCGCGATGGAAGCGGCCCGTGTCTTGGCTTATAACAAGATCAAAGTGTATCTTTTCGAGAACGTGCGCCCCGTGCCCATCTGTTCCTTCACGGTCGGTCACCTCAAAACCTTCTCGGGCATCATGATCACCGCCAGCCATAACCCCAAGGAGTACAATGGTTATAAAGTGTACGGCGAGGACGGCGCGCAGCTCTCCCCCGAGGCGACGGCGCGCGTCGTTTCGTATATCGAGAAACGCGACTATTTCGGCGTCCGAAAAGCGGACGTTGATCCTTCCCGCGAGAACGTGATGGGCAAGGACGGCTATGCCCTGAATGACTACATCACCGTCATTGGCAAGAGCGTGGACGAGGCGTATTTCGAGGTCATCGAGAAGCTCTCGTTGTCCCCCGAAGCGGTGGCGAAAGAGGGCGGCAACCTCAAGATCGTCTATACCCCCCTCCACGGGAGCGGCTACAAGCCCGTCACCACCATCCTCTCTCGGATGCATATCCCCTATAACGTCGTGCCGGAGCAGGCGCTTCCCGATTCGGAATTCCCCACGGTGAAGATGCCGAATCCCGAGATGCCGGACGCTCTGACCCTCGGCATCAAGCTGGCGGAGGAGCTCGGCTCCGACGTCGTCATCGGCACCGATCCCGACGCGGACAGAATGGGCGTCGCGGTCAGGAGCGACAAGGGCGATTTCGTGCTCTTGACGGGCAACCAGACGGGCGTCCTCCTGATGGACTACATCCTGCGTCGCCACACAGAGAAAGGCACTCTCCCGAAGAATGCCGCCGTCGTCAAGACCATCGTCACCACCTCGCTGGCGCGGAAGGTGGCGGAGCATTACGGCGCGACCAGTTTCGACGTGCTGACGGGATTCAAATTCATCGGCGAGAAGATCGACCTTTTCCACAAGACGGGCGCGCATACCTTCCTGTTCGGCTACGAGGAAAGCTACGGCTACCTCGCGGGCACGCACGCCAAGGATAAAGACGCCGTGGTGTCCACCATGCTCTTCGCGGAGATGGTGTGCTACTATAAGAGCATCGGCATCGGGCTTTACGAGAGACTGCAGCAGATCTTCCGCGAGCTCGGCTTCTACGCGGAGAAGACGATCTCCGTCTATTTCAAAGGGTTGCAGGGCATGGCGATCATGAGCGAGAAGACCCGCGCGCTCCGTGATGTGGATATCACCGAGATCGCGGGATATAAGGTGGAGTCCGTTACCGATTTCTTGGCGGGCGAAAAGACCTATTCTTCGGGCAAAAAGGAGAATATCGACTTCCCGAAGAGCGACGTGATGTATTATTTCCTCGAAGGGGGCGATTGGGTGGTCATCCGCCCGAGCGGCACCGAGCCGAAGCTGAAACTTTACGTTTCCTGTGCGGCGGCAAATGCCGAAGAAGCGATGAAGAAAGCGGAGACGCTCCTCAATGATATGAAGGGGTACGTCGAGCCGTGACACCCCTTTACGACGCCGTACGCAAGTATAAAAAGTGCAAGGCGCGTTTCCATATGCCCTCGCATGGCGGCAAGGGGCGCGGACTATACGCGTCCGCCGCGTACGACGTCACCGAGCTGTCCTTTTCGGACGACCTCAAATCTCCGACGGGGGTGATCCTCGCCGCGGAGAATCTCGCCGCCGAGGCGTACGGCGCGGAGCGGACCCTCTTTTTCACGGGTGGCGCCACCGACGCGGTGCAGACGGCGCTGTGGTCGTTACGCGGGAAGAGATTCGCCTTTCTCGGCGATATGCACGTCAGCTTTTATTCTGCGGCGCGGCTCTTCTCCCTCGAATACGTTCGGGCGAAAGACTTAGCCGAGTTGGAGCAAGAAACGTTCGACGTACTGTGCGTTACCTCGCCGAATTACTACGGCGAAACGGTTGACGTCCCCGCGCTCGCCGCTTATGCGTCGAAAAAAGGCGCGAAACTTCTCGTGGACGAAGCGCACGGCGCGCATTTCGCTTTCAGTACGAGATTGCCCGAGAGCGCGGTGAAATACGCAGACTACGTCGTGCACGGGATGCATAAGACATTGCCCGTCTATACGGGCGGCGCGCTCCTGCACGTACGGGCGGACGCCTACGAAGACACGAAAGCCGCGCGGGCGACCGTGATGAGCACCAGTCCGTCTTACCTCGTGATGAGCAGTATGGACTACGCAAGGGACTTGTTCCAAAGGAAAGGGGAGACGATGTACGTCCGTGTCCTCGACGCCATCGCCGAGGTCAAACGGAAATACCCTTCCGTCGAAGTCCTGCCGAATGACGACAAAACGCGCGTCGTCATCCTCCGAAAAGGGGGCGGTAAAGCCTTGGCGGCGCACCTCGAGAAGCACGGCATCTTCGCGGAAGCGTCGGATGCGGACAGGGTGACATTCATCGTGACGCCCTATAACGTCCGCCACCTAAAGAATGCATTTCGCCTCGCCGCGGCGTTTCGCGGCGTGAATGCGGTGACGGAGAATCTCTCCCACCTCGTCGGAAAAATGAGCGCGCATGACGTCGGCGTCTATCCCCCCGGGGTGCCCCTCGTCCTCGCGGGAGAATCATTTACGGAAGAGAGCGTCCGCGTCCTTATGGAAAATTCAGATAGACTTTTCGGGACGGTGGATGGTAAAATAGTGACGAAATGAAGGCAGATCTTCGATACGAAAAAGAGGTCAGAGCGTCCTCCGCATATAGGACTGTCGAGTCGGACATCCGTCGCGGCGAGATGTCGCACGCCTATTTCATCGTCTCGGAGGACAAAGACGCTGTGGACACCCTCTTCTCCCTCATCGCGATGCGCGTATACTGCGACACCGTGTGCAAAGAGTGTAAAGAATGCCGCAAGATCTTGATGCGCTCCAAGCCCGACGTGAAGTTTCTCGCGGAAGGGGATGAGAATTTCTCCGTCGAGGAGATGTCCGCCCTCACCGAAGACGCGGGGATGACCTCCTTCGAAGGGGGCGCGAAGCTTTATTTCTTCAAGAACTTCGAGCGGGTGTCCGAGGCTGCGCAGAATAAGCTCCTGAAGACCTTGGAAGAGCCTTATCCGAACGTGCATTTCATCCTCTCGGCGGCGAATACGGGCAGCGTGCTCCCCACCGTTCTGTCGAGATCGAAACAGGTGCTCCTGACCGCATTTCCCGCGGAAGCGATCCGTGAAGGGCTCATCCGCAGCGGTGTGGAGGAGGATCGAGCAGAGCGTGGCGCTCGTATCGGGCAGGGGAGTTTCACGAGGGCGCGGATCCTCGCGGCGGATGAGGACTTCTCCCGTCACGTGTCGGAAGTAACGGAGATGGTGTGTGGGCTGAAAAGGAGCGCGGACGTACGCGGCTACCTCAAGTCCCCCATCTTCTCGAAGGAGCGTTTTCCCGCCACACTCTCCATCTTGGAGATCGTGCTCGGCGACGCGGTGAATGCCCATCTCGGGCTCCCTCTCGTGCTCACGGAGAGCGCAAAGGAGATCGGAGAAATAGCGGAAATGTATACGGTGGCGGCGCTCGGCGCCGCGCTGGACGTAGTGTTGACTTGCCGCATACGTCTCAAAGCGAATTGTATCGCGCAGAACGTGGCGGACTACTTGATGTTGAAAATGGTGGAGGTAAAGTACAAATGCCGATGATCGTTGGCGTGAAATTCGAACGCAATGCGAAGACATATTCTTTCGACCCGGGCGAGCTCGTCTTTGAGGTGGGGGATAAGGTCATTGTGGATACACAGAAAGGAAATGAGCTCGGAGAGGTGGTGACGGCGAATACCATCGTGCCGGAATCCGAATGCCCGGGCGAACTGAAAAAAGTGGTGAGGAGGGCGACTCCTCGCGACCTCGAACTCGCGAAGAAGGCGAAAGAGTCCGAGCCCCGTGCCCTCAGGACCGCGCGAGAGAAAGCGACCGCGCTCGGGATCGGGCTGAAATTCATCTCGGCAGAGGTGTCTTTCGACTGCAAGAGGGTCGTCTTGTATTTCACCGCGGAGGAAAGAGTGGACTTCCGCGAACTGGTGAAAGAGCTGGCGTCCGCCCTCCACGCGAGGATCGAGCTCAGACAGCTTTATGAACGCGACGACGTGAAACTGCGCGGCTCACTCGGTATGTGCGGCAGGGAATGTTGCTGTCGCTCCTATCTCCGCGACTTCGAGAAGGTCACTGTCAAGATGGCGAAGGTGCAGGGTCTCTCCCTGAATCCGACCAAGATCAGCGGCATATGCGGCAAGCTGATGTGTTGCTTGAAGTACGAGAACGACTATTACGCCGAGGTCTATAAGATCATGCCCAAGGTGAATGGAAAGGTCACCACTCCCGACGGTCCCGCGGTGGTCATGTCGGTGGATATGCTGAAAAAGACCGTCACCTGCAAGGTGACCTCGGACGAGACCTTCGTCGTGAAGACCTATCCCGTGGAGGAGCTGACCTTCCAGAAGAAAGCGCCGCAACCCCAGCAACCTTCCGAGAAGAAAAAGAAGCACCGCGACGGCGGCAAGAGAAGGGAAGAAGCGCAGAGCGAGGAAGTTATCGAGGACATCGAGGAGATCGAGGACGAAGAGACAGACGACGAAGAATAAGAAAAAAACGGCGATTGACTTCGCCGTTTTTTTATTGCGTCGCGATGGCGCGGCGCAAACGATGTTGCCTATCGGCAAACGATGTTTTGCTTCCGCAAAAACGATGTGCGCCGCGGCGCAACGATGTTGCACTTCGTGCAAACTGCGGTGGCGCTGCGCGAAATGTATAAATGTCATACTGAGCCGTTGAGCGGACGCGAAACGTGCCGAAGTATCTCATCCGATTTTTCAGAGTGGAGTGTGGAGAGTGGAGTTGCGGACGCCAATTTGCACCCTTTGCAAAGGGGGATCGTCTGCGCGAAGCCATAGGCGGAGCGGAGAGGGGGATTTCAAAATCCACCATTCCGTCCTCGCTCTGCTCGTCCGCAATCAAGCCTCCTTTATAAAAGGATGCAAAGGCGCTACGCTTGAATTCGAAATGCGAAAAGCGGAATCGAAATGAGACGCTTGAATTGGCATTGGGTCGTCGCTTCGCGGATCTTATCCGTGATTGTGGAATGCAGATTCGTGCGTTATGGTCGAATCGACGACTACTGTTTTTTGACTGCGAAGCGGTTTTTGGAATCGTTGACCAAGAGAGTTTCTTCAATATACTCCAATTTCTTTTGTGCGGTTCGTCTCTCTTTCAGATCGGAATCAAATTGCTTGATATCGATCGTGTTTTTATCTATGATGTGTAAGAAAGAGGCACTGTTCTCTAAAAACTTTGACTTTTCGATGTCTTCCTTGACGTAACATCTGTTATTCTTTCCCAGTATCGCGATATCCTCGCGGAGCACCTTCCCGGGCTGTCCTGCGACCAAGGTATTGGACGGATAGACTTTTCCCCCGATCACGCTCCTCGCTCCGACGATCGTCCCCGATCCGATCACCGTGTTTTTATTGATATACACGCTTTGGCATATCCAACAATTATCTCCGATAAAGACGCTACCGGGTAAATTGATCCTCGTACCGCTTTTCAAATCGTAAAAGAGGTGATTGTCGCAAGTCCGTACGATGACGTCATTGCCGATCAAACATTTATTCCCGATGATGATGTTGGAAGATTCGTACGTGTAGAAATGGGTAGGATAATCGGATAAATTTACGTTTGTTCCCTTCCCGTAGTAGAACACACACTCCGAGCCTAAGACAATGTGCGCCAAGCGAAGGCGTTTGCTGCCCGATAGATTGATATAGCATAAGGAATCGTTTCCGACGAAAGTCACATCGCTTTCTTCGATGGAAAGAATGTCGGGAAGCACAAGAATATTGTCGTTCCCGTCGAAACGCATCAATGCTTTTTTGAAACTATTCTTTCCATGGAGAAAAACCGTATTGTTCTTGCCTTTGAAAGCAAATAGATCAAAGGGAAATTCTTTTATATATTTCTTGGGAACTTCCGAAAGCAGTATGATCCGATTCCCGCTTGCATCCTTAAAAAGGATATTCTCTTTGTGGGTGTCAGTATATGCGCTTTCCACTATCATACCTCACAGCTTTTCCAAGACGATTATTGACCTCGGAGAAAAGAACTAACAATAAGTTGCTTTTTTCGGAGAACCTTGCCGTGCGACTTATCAGAATGATCGTCTTTAGAGAATAGTATAACCTGTTTTAGGTTAAAAATCAATACTCTGTTTTAGGTTAAGTACTATAAGCGTGAGGATGGATGTATGTATAAGAGGATTCGGGATTTAAGAGAAGACAGGGATCTAAATCAGACACAGGTCGCCGCCGTATTGTCGATGTCGCAAACGGGGTATTCCAAATATGAAACGGGGGAGAACGACATCCCTACGGTCGTGCTTATAAAGCTTGCAGATTTCTACGGAACGAGTATTGATTATCTTTTAGGACAGACCGACCAGCGGACACGTTATCCTACTAAATCCCGCTAATCCATATCTCGCTAATCCATTTTGATGCGGAATGCTGATAAATGAAATGACTTCAGGAAAAAACGGCGAATTGCTTCGCCGTTTTCTTTGAGCACGGATATGCTACTTGTGTTATTCGCCGTCAACGAAGCGAACGTTGCACACTTCGAGCGTAAGCGCGCCGTCGTACTTGATGAGGAATTCCACGCTCTTGATCTTCTGCGTATCGAAGACGTGATCCTTCTCGTCATAGAGCACGGTGAAGTCGTCGACGTCCACGAAGACGGTCTGCTCCCCGGTGAAATTGTCGAGGATCTCACAGCCCCATATCTCGCCGCTTCCTTCGACGAAACGGACGTAGATCTTGGCGCCCGTATTCTTGCCGACGAAGGTGACCGCCAGCCGCTCGGGATGATAGGCGATGGCGCTGTATTTCTCCAGTCGGACGGAGCCGTAGCCCTTGCCGTCATTCGCCATCGAGACGGAGAGGTTGCCGCCCTCGGTCAGCGCTACTTCCATCGCTGCGCCGTCCGGATGGAAGGTGTAATTCGCCACGGTGTCGTAATCGAATAGGTCGATATTGGTGTCATAGACGTCCGTGCGGAAGGGGGTGATGACGAAGCCGTCTTTATTGTAGATATTCACGAAGGGGCTTCTGAGGAAGCCGTACTTCACGTAGACGGGCGACGTCACCTTGTCGGACGAGGCGACGATCTTGCCGTCCAGGATAGCGGCGGTCGCCGCGTGGTATTTGCCGTCCGCGCCCGCGAGATAGAGCCCCGTGATCTCGCCCTCGGCATAGAGACCTTCTGCATTATTCAGCTCGATGATGACGGTATTCCCCGCCACTTCGTGCGACTTGTAGGAGGGACCCTCCGCATAGCCCGCGTTTCCGTAGATCGCCACGCCGATGCTCTTCGCCACGCGCTCGCAGATATAGCGTTTCGCGCGCGGGTGGATATAGGTGGGATCGCCGTCGTCGCAGGTGGAGATGAAATAGGCGTTCTCATCCGCCGCACACGCCGCGGCTTGGCTCTCGCGAACGAAGGAGAAGTCGTAGGGGTTGTGCATCGGATCGAGTTTGCCCTGCGCATCCTTGTCGCCGTCGAAACAGGCGAGACCGATGACGAAGAAGGGCAGATCCTCCTTGCGGAATAGGTCGCGGTAATTGCGGAATAGGTCGCCGAGCAAGGTCTTGTAATCATATGCCGCCGCGGAGTTATTACAGCCTTGATACCACACCACGCCGCTGAGATTCGCATCGTGCAGGGGATATACCATCGCATTGTAGTGCAGGTTCTTGGTGGAGCAGGTGCCGCTGTAATATTCCTCGCCCATCCAGTTCGCGATATTGGTGTCGCCTTGGTATGCCGTGAGGATGCCGACGGGGGTCTCTTCTTTCAACGCGGTGCCGAGGAAAGAGCCCGTCATCGTCGCGATGGCGCTGAACCAGTCGCAGTTGGTGCCGCCGGGGATAAACCAGCGACCGTTCGTGACGTTCTGCTTTTTCGTGGCGG
The DNA here is from genome assembly GCA_017455385.1 of Clostridia bacterium. Lineage (GTDB taxonomy): Bacteria > Bacillota > Clostridia > Christensenellales > CAG-1252 > CAG-1252. Next base: position 2,775 of record JAFTBD010000025.1, on the reverse strand, counting down.
AAGTCACTACGTTTTGGCAGAAGAAACGCACGTAGGAGTCAGAGAAGGCGTCGATGTCGCTCTGTTCATAGTCGGAATCTTTGGTCAGCCATTGCATATTGGACTGTCCCGCGAAGAGATAGACGTCGCCGAAAAGCACGTTCGAGATCGTCTTCTCCACGGGGGTCCCCGCAGATACGAGTCCCGTCTCGATACGGATGGTCGAGGGGGTGAAGGATGCGGCTCGGACGGGGAGGGTGACCTCGAAGCGACCTTTGTCGTTCGAGACGGCGGTGTAATGCTCCGCCAACGTATCGGTCGTCATCGTCACCGAGATCAAGGCGTTCGCGGGTCCGATGCCGGAAATAACGTTCGGGACGCCGCGTTGCAGCACCATATTGTCCATAAAGGGGTCGGACATCGTGATGGGGGTGATGGCGGTCGTGTTGGTGCCGTTTACCGTCTTGAAACGGATGAGGCTCTTCGCGCCGCTGCCGCCCGTAACCGACAGGACGTATTCGCTGTTGACTTTCAGTTTCTTCCCGCTGCGGAAAGAGGGAGAGGTCAGGTTCTTGCTGTCCACGAGGGCGTTATTCAGATAGAGCGCGGCGACGAAAGAGGTCTCGCCCCCCGCTGCCCAGGTGAAGAGGGGGTTCAGAACGGTCTCGTTCTCGCTCACTTTTCCCGTGATGATTATCTCGAATGTTTCCATGATGTTCTCCGTTTTGGCGTATAGGTTGATATTTTTCAGCTCGAAATATTGCGACGTCTTGGACGCTTCGTATTCCGTTTGGCATTCCGGGTCTGTGTACCAGCCGAAGAAAAGGCGATCCTCGTTCGTGTAGTCGATGAGAATGATCTTCCTCGTGTAGACTTTGGTGTCGAGGAGCGTCTCGCCGTCATAATAGCGGACGGTCAGCTCGCGCGTGGTCGTCGTGGGCGTCTCGGGCGGCTCCGACGGCGTCTCGGTCGTGGGCTCGGTCGGCGTTTCCGTGGCAGGCTCCGACGGCGTCTCGACGACGTCCGTCGTTGTGTCCGTGTCCGTAGACGTCGCGGGCGTTACTTCGCAGGCAACGAAACAGACGATCAAAGCGATGGCGAGGACGATGAATAACATTTTTTTCATAGCGTATTCTCCCGAGCGGTTGGGTATTAACGCGCAGATATCACGCGCCATTTTTATTATAGCATCTTTTTCCGCATTCGTGCACCCGAAATTCCACATTCCTTGCGCGGCATTGTCTGCCTGAAGTTGCCGAGACGGCGACGCCGTCTCTATCGCAAAAAAACGGCAGACTGCCGCGCTTCGCTCCGAGACGTAAGTCTCGTTCGCGGGGAAGAGCGTTCATAGGGTGCTCCGCATACGGCTTGCCTTATCTTTCGCAAGCCTACTTGCTCGCTATTCGCAAATGGCTCTACGCGGACCTTCGGTGCGGCGCCCATTTCCGCTCTCCCTGCGCGGCATTGTACGCCTTTGGTCGCCGAGACAGTTGTCGCTGTCTCTACTGCGACATATCGGCATACTGCCTTGCTGCTCCGAGACACCCGTCTCGTTCGCGGTTTGTCGAGCGTTCATAGGGTGCTCCGCCTAAACGCTTGCTCACAGGTTCGCAAGCGCAACGTGCTCCCACCCCATCTCCGCTCTCTTTTTTAAGTAATTCTTTGGAGAATTATTAAGATCGCGCTTTGCGCGTTACCTCAATTCCGCATTCCGCATTCCGAATTCCGCATTAACGTCGGGCTATCCACATATCATTTTGTATGAAAAGTTTTTTTTCGGCGGCGAGAGTCGCCGCTCTTTTTGTCGGCTCGGTGGTGGGCGCCGGTTTCGCCACGGGACAGGAGATATCCCTCTTTTTCGGTGGCGGCAGCCCCTTGGGACCCGTCATCGCGGCGGTCTTTATGGGGGTGATGTGTTTCGTTTTTATGGAGGTCGGCCTTCCGGATGGCAGGGCGCGCCGCGTCTTCGACGTCGTCGTGGCGGTGGCGTCCTTCGTCGTGTACGGTGCCATGATCGCCGCGGCGGAAGAAGTCCTCTCCGACCTCACCGCCCTCCGCGGTCTGTCTCTCCTTCTCGCGCTCGGTAGTGCTGCCTTGACCGTACGCGGCGCGGAGAAAATGGCTTGGCTGAATCTCATCGCCGTCCCCTTGATGATCGCGGTCGTCCTCGTCGTCGGTTGCCGCTCGGCAGCGCCGCAGGGTGGGGGAGCGCGCCTTCTCGCCCCATTCGCCTATGGCGCGATGAATATGCTCTTCTCGGGCGCCTTGATGGCGTCGGCAGGGGAGAGGCTCTCTCGGAGAGAGCGCGTCACCGCCGCAGTCCTCGCCACGGTGATGATCCTTGCGCTCCTTCTCGCGATGTATCGCGCCGTTGCCGCCGTTCCTCGCGGCTCCATGCCGTTCCTCACCGCCGCGAGTCGCCTCGATCTGGGCGTCCTCGTTCCCTTTGCGCTCCTTCTCGCCATCATCACCACGATGACGAGTTGCAATTATCTGACCGCTTGCGAGCTATCTCGCCATATTCCCGATCCGCTCCTTCCCGCCGCGCTCCTTCCCTTCGCAGGGGTGCTCTTTGCGCAGTGGGGCTTCGCGCCCATTGTGGATACGTTGTATCCAATGGTTTCCGTGCTTGGTATTGTCGTTACTGTGATCGCCTTTCTGTGCTTCTTGCGCGGACGGAAAGCACGATCCATCGACAAACGGACGAGCTCATACGTTGAGTACAGCCCTAACCCCGACACAGGCACAGGAGTTCCCCGGAGCAACGAACGACAGGAAGAAAGCTACACCGGCCAG
>JAFTBD010000024.1 GCA_017455385.1 Clostridia bacterium | reverse complement strand
TCCAGTCGAGGGTGATATTGGTGAAGGGAGACTGCGTGCCCCAACGGGAGGGGGTATTCACGCCGTAAATGAAAGACTGGATGCACTGCTTGGTCTCCTTGTAGGTGAGGTTATCCACCTTGACGAAGGGAGCGAGATAGGTGTCGAAGGAAGAGAACGCCTGCGCGCCCGCCCACTCGTTCTGCATGATACCGAGGAAGTTCACCATCTGGTTGCAGAGGGTGGAGAGGTGTCCCGCGGGAGCGGACGTGATCTTGCCGGGAACGCCGCCGAGACCTTCCTGAATGAGCTGCTTGAGACTCCAGCCCGCGCAGTAACCGGTGAGCATCGAGAGGTCGTGGATGTGAATGTCCGCATTCCTGTGGGCGTCCGCGATCTCGTCGTCATAGATCTCGCTGAGCCAGTAAGTCGCGGTGACGGCGCCGCTGTTCGAGAGGATGAGACCGCCGACGGAATACGTGACGGTGCTATTCTCCTTCACGCGCCAGTCATTGATCTTGAGATAGTTGTCCACCGTGGACTTATAGTCCACGAGGGTGGACTTCATATTACGGACTTTCTCGTGTTGTTTACGATAAAGAATGTAGCTCTTCGCCACGTCGACGAAGCAAGCTTGGATCAAAACGACTTCCACGCTGTCCTGAATGTCCTCGACCGTGATGCAATTATCTTTGACTTTGCTCTGGAAATCGGCGCATACCTTCAGCGCGATCAGATCGATCATATCCTCGGTGTGTGCGCGCTCGACGGAATCGAAGGCTTTCTCGATCGCCACTTTGATCTTCGAGAGATCAAATGGTACTATTTGTCCATCTCTTTTCTTTACGTTCAACATACTTCCTCCTATGCGGGGCTCACCCCATCTTTCGTTTATCGTGCCCATTCAGTATAGCAATTTCACAAAGCCCTTGTCAATAGGAAAAATAACAAAATATTGGGCTTTTTTTCTTGACAAACACTAGATGTTGTGGTTTATGCATGAATGAATATATGACGTTTTATTCGCATTTTTCACTTTCGCCGCATATTTCGGGCTTTTTCGGCAAAAAGGGATTTCCCGCCCGAAAACGCACGCATATATGATGCGACAAAAAGGGGCGTTCCCGGTTGCAAAAATATTTTTATTATTTCGCGATATACTACTTCGGAGGAATCCGTATGAAGATCTGGACCTATATTCTCATCGCCGTTTTCGCCTTCTCGGCACTCTTTCTCTATTTCGTGCCGAGCATCATCGCCTTCAAGAACCGCCACCCGAAACGCGTGCTCATATTCTTATTGGACCTTGTGCTCGGCGTCACCGTCTTCGGTTGGATCGGCGCGCTCCTGTGGGCGACCGAGAAAACGCCCGCCGTCGGCAAATGAAAAAGCTCCCTCTCCTCGTCTTGCCCCTGCTCCTTCTCTGTCTGTTCGCCGCCTTCGCGCCTTACGTGAAGCACGAGGTGACCGTCGTCATCGACGGCGAGACGCTTGAAGGACGGGAGATACGCACCGAGGTCGCACACGACATCCGCGCAAGACGCGCGGGCGGATATGCCGTCCTTTACCGCCGCCTCCGCGCGAAATACACCCCGAAAGAGGCGCTCGATTATCTCGGCGTCGGGCTCGGGGATTACCTATCCGCGGAATGCGAAAGGCGCAAGGTGGATCCGCTCGACGCCACCCTCGAATGGACGAAGAGGATCTCCGACCCTTTTATATATTATAAGGAACGCGCGGGGAGGCAGGCGGACCTCGACGAAGTGGGACGGAAAGTGGCGCGAGCGATGGACCGAGGAGGCACGGTTTCCATTGCCTCGAAAGAGGTGGCGCCCGCGGTGACCGCCAGTGACCTCAAAGCGCGCACGGCACTTATGGGAGAATACACGACAGACTTCCGCACGTCGGGCGAGAACAGGCGGCATAATATCTCCCTCGCCGCCGCCGCGGTGAACGGCACCGTCCTCTCTCCCGCCGAGATCTTCTCTTTCAACGCCGTGGTCGGAGAGCGCACGGCGGAACGCGGTTTCCGCACCGCGAATATCATCTTGAACGGGGAATTCACGAAAGGCGTCGGGGGCGGCGTCTGCCAAGCGAGCACGACCTTATATAACGCCGTCCTTTTATCCGGGCTCACCCCGCTCTCCGCGGCGGCGCATTCCCGCCCCGTCAGTTATGTGGCGACCTCGCGCGATTGCACGGTGTCCTCCGCGACGGACTTCACCTTCGCCAACGAGACTGCCGACCCCCTCTATATCGCCGCGGAGATAAAGGGGAGCAAAGTCACCTTTCGCCTGTACGGACGAAAGCACGAGGGGAGATATACCCTCAAGAGCGAAGTTTTGGAGCGCCTGCCTTACCTCGCCACCGACGAGAGCGGCGCCGTCCTCAACGATCTGACGGGGCGCACCCTCTTGAAAGCGGGACACGAAGGAGTGCGGAGCGTCCTCTACCGCAGTCACACGGTGGACGGCGTGACCACCACCGTCCGTATCCGCGAGAATCGGTACCCGCCGAGGAGCGCGGTGTATTCCGAGGTCGAGCCGCAGATAACATAAAAGCACCCTGCGAAGAATAGCATATTCCTATGAACGTGCTATTCTTTTTACTCATGACGGCGAGCCTCGTCTATATGCTCTTCACCTCCCCCGAGAACGCTCTCTCCGTGGCGCTCGTCGGCGCGAAAGATGCGGTGGAACTCTCGATCAAAATGCTCGCGGTATACGCATTATGGCTCGGCGTCCTCGGCGTGATGAGACGAAACGGCATGACAAAAGCCGCGGAGCGACTCTTCCGCCCCCTCAC
>JAFTBD010000023.1 GCA_017455385.1 Clostridia bacterium | reverse complement strand
GGCGGGCTATCTCGAATTTCTCTTTGAACGTCAAATCGTTCTCTTTATCACAAAGCCTAACAGCTACTTTTATCTTGTTCATACCTTTACTCCTTACTATTCTTTGTCATATGCGGGGCGTGCCCGCTTCTTTATTCATTCATTTACTTGACGATGGTCGTCCAACCGAAGCTATCTTCGATCTCTCCCCATTGGATACCGGTGAGGGTGTCGTACAGTTTCTGCGTGACGGGCCCGATCTTGCCTTCATTGATCGTGTACTTCACGTCCTTATAGCAGAGTTCGCCGATCGGCGAAACGACTGCCGCCGTGCCGCAACCCCACGCCTCTTCGAGGGTGCCGTTATGAAGCGCCGCTCCGAGCTCATCCACGGAGAGCAGTCTCTCTTCCACGGTGTAGCCCGCGTTCTTTAAGACTTCGATACAGCTCTTTCGGGTGATGCCGGGGAGAATGGAACCGGAGAGCATCGGGGTGACCACCTTGCCCGCGATCTTGAACATAACGTTCATCGCGCCGACCTCTTCGATGTACTTCCTTTCCACACCGTCCAGCCACAAGACCTGCGCGTAGCCCTTCTCTTCCGCCTTCTTGCCGGCACGATTGGAAGCCGCGTAGTTACCGCCGCACTTCGCGTAGCCGGTGCCGCCTCTGACCGCACGGACGTCGTCCGCCTCGATCATGATCTTGACGGGATTGATGCCCTCTTTGTAGTAGCTGCCCACGGGAGAAGCGATGATGACGAAGGTCGCGTGCTTCACGGCGTGAACGCCGAGGGACTCGTCGTTACCGAACATAAAGGGACGGAGATAGAGGGAAGTGCCCTTCTTATGCGGCGTCCAGTCCTTCTCGCACTTTACGAATGCAAGGAGCACTTCCATCGCCATATCCTCGGGGATCTGCGGCAAACAGAGCCTCTCCGCGGAATTATTCATCCTGCGGATATTCTCAATGGGACGGAAAAGCTGGACTTCGCCGTCCGCGCGACGATACGCCTTGAGACCCTCGAAGATCTCGGAGCCGTAGTGGAGCGCCGTGCAAGCGGGATGGATGGACAGGTTCTCGAACGGAACGATACGAGCGTCGTGCCAGCCTTTGTCGGGGGTGTAGTCCATCATAAACATACGATCGGTGAAATACTTGCCGAAGCCGAGGGTGTCCTCCGGGGGCATCGTCTTGGGATTCGGATTCTTGATAAATTTGATTTCCATAATGATCTCCTTATAAATTCGCGCCGAGGTCGATCGCCTTGCGGTTCACTTCCATCATATCCGCGTGTTTCGCACTGATGACCTTCGCAAGAGCGGCCTTCAGGCTGTCGTCGCTGTATTCGCCGAGCTCTTTCAAGATCTTGCCGACGATGATCATATTTGCGAGGGTGGGGAATCCGTTCTCTCCCGCGAGCTTGGTGGCGGGGATGGGGAATGCCTTAACGTCCGTGCGCTCCACCTTCCTCTCGATCAACGAAGAGTCGTAGAAGATATAGCCGCCGGGCGCCACCTGCTTCTCGAAACGATCGAGAGAAGGAAGGTTCATCGCCACGAGGACATCGGGAGTATTCACGATGGGCGAACCGACCGGCTCATCGCTGATGATGACGCCGCAACTCGCGGTGCCGCCACGCATCTCGGGGCCGTAGGACGGAAGCCAGCTGACCTGTTTGTCCTCGATCAGCCCTTATACGCCATGAATTTGCCGGCGAAGAGGATGCCCTGTCCGCCGAATCCGGAAAAAAGAAACTGTCTCGTACTCATTACTTTTGCACCTCCGCGTTCGCACTTCTGTCTTTATACACGCCGAGGGGATAATACGGGAGCATCTTCTCCTCGATCCACTTCAAAGCGTTTTGCGGCGTCATACCCCAGTTGGTCGGGCAAGAGGAAACAACTTCCACAAGGGAGAAACCTTTGCCTTCGATCTGGTTCATAAACGCCTTTTTGATGGCTTTCTTCGCCGCGCGGATGTGCGGGATGCTATTCACCGTCACGCGCTCCAAGTATTCCGGACCTTCCAGCTCGGAGAGGAGCTCGCACACCTTGATGGGGTAGCCGCAGAGTTTCGGATCTCTGCCGTACGGAGAGGTCTGCGTGACCTGACCGACGAGAGAGGTCGGAGCCATCTGACCGCCCGTCATGCCGTAAATGGCGTTATTGATGAAGATGACGGTGATATTCTCGTTTCTCGCCGCGGCGTGGACAGTCTCCGCCATACCGATGGAGGCGAGGTCGCCGTCGCCTTGATACGTGAAAACGACTTTCGTGGGATCTGCCCTCTTGACGCCGGTCGCCACTGCGGGGGCTCTGCCGTGCGCCGCTTCGATCATATCGCAAGCGAAATAATCATACGCCATAACGGAACAGCCGACAGGCGCGATACCGATGGTTTTGCCCTCGATGCCGAGTTCGTCTATAACTTCCGCCACGAGCTTATGCACGATACCGTGCGTGCAACCCGGGCAATAATGAAGAGGCACGTCTAACAGTGCGTGGGGTTTATCGTATACGATCATCTTAGTTACCTCCGTTGGAATTCGCTTTCTTCACCGCTTCGAGCACCTGCTCCGGAGACGGGATCATACCGCCGACGCGGTTACACAAGGACACCTTGACCTTGCACTCGGAAGCGAGACGCACGTCCTCGATCATCTGCCCCATCGACAGTTCGACGGAGATGATCTCCTTGACGTGAGTCGCCGCCTTCTTGAAGGGGGCGTCTGGGAACGGCCACAGGGTGATGGGGCGGATGAGACCGACCTTGATGCCCTGCTTGCGCGCTTCTTTGACTGCGTTCTTGGACACACGAGCCGCGATGCCGAACGCCGCAATAGCGATCTCCGCGTCGTCCATCATGTACTCTTCATACATCGTCTCATTCTCTTTCACGACGGCATAGCGCTCAAAACGCTCCATATTCAGCTTCTCGAGCTGCTCCGGAACGAGGGAGAGAGAATTGACGATATTATGCTTACGGGCGAGACCCGTACCCGTGGTCGCCCACGGCTTCTCGGGAGCGGGCGCAACGTCGAAATCAAGAGATACAGGCTCCATCATCTGACCCATCGTGCCGTCCGCAAGGATCATCGAGGTCATTCTGTATTTGTCCGCGAGCTCGAAACCTTTCACGGTGAGCTCCGCCATCTCCTGCACCGAAGAGGGCGCGAGAACGATCATATGATAGTCGCCGTGGCCGCCGCCGCGCGTCGCTTGGAAATAATCCGACTGACTGGGCTGGATGCCGCCGAGACCCGGACCGCCGCGCTGGACATTCACCACGAGGGCGGGAAGATCCGCACCTGCGAGATAGCTGATGCCCTCACCTTTCAGGGAGATGCCCGGGCTGGACGAAGAGGTCATAACGCGGAGCCCCGCGCTCGCCACACCGTACACCATATTGATCGCCGCGATCTCACTCTCCGCTTGGAGGAAGGTGCCGCCGATCTTGGGCATACGCTTCGCCATATACGCCGCCACCTCGGTCTGCGGGGTGATGGGATAGCCGAAATAGTGCCGACAGCCTGCCTTGATAGCGGCTTCGGCGATAGCCTCGTTGCCTTTCATCAATACTTTATCAGCCATAGTCTTACCTCTCCACTTTTATGATGAAGTCGGGGCACATGATCGCGCAGGAGCCGCAGCCGATGCAGTCATCGGGACGCGCCGCCTCCACGGGATGATGCCCTCTCTTATTGATCTTGTCTTGCGCCAGTTGCAGGACCTTCTTGGGACAGACGTCCACACACAGTCCGCAGCCTTTACAGTTGTCCGTTCTGAAAGTCAATTTCGCCATAAGCAATATCTCCTTTTTCAAATTTTGCTTTCGATAAAGTTTTTCTGCAAGGTGAGCGGAAATATGTTCTCCGCCTTCCCTTCCAGTTCTTTCATAAGTTCCGCCTTCACCGTCGTCATCACGATGGGAAGCCCTGTGCGCTTCGACACCTCCTCGGCGTACGAGAGGGATGACAGGACACTCTCCGCCGTCGTCTCCGCACCGAGGTTGGAATTATTGACGATGCCTGTGAAGCGCATATTCGCCGCCGCCTCGATCTCCGCCATCACTTCGAGAGTGAGCTCCGGGGTCGCAGTCAGGGGACGGTATTTATTGATCACGAGGAGCATCTCGTAATCATTCTCTCGAACGAGCTCGGGGCGCAATCTGCCGAGCACCAAGGCGCCGCGGTCATCGCCGCCGATGTCCAGAACGCAGGTGAGACCTTTGTCATCCGTCACCGCGTACATATCCTGCGGGAGCGCGGGAATGTCGAGATTCGTATTAGCATACTCCGACACGATGAGGCGGATATCCGCCGCCCGTATCACGTCCAAGCTGTCCTTGGTGCGGAAATACGGATTCACGATGTCGAGATCGGCGATCGCCACCCTGTCATGTGTCTTGCGAAGCTCGAGCGCGAGGTTCACGGCGATGTTCGTTTTGCCGCTCCCGTAATGCCCGAGTATCAACGTGACTCTCTTACTCATTTCCACATCCTTTTTTCATTCGTCCGCGCCGAACGAGCGGCGCGAGCGGATAATTTATAATTATAATGCCGTTTGCACGCCTTTGTCAAACGCGCGCGCCCGCTTATAGCTTATTGCGCTGTATCTTGCCGCTGACTGTCTTGGGCAGTTCGTCGCGGAAGACGACCACTCTCGGATACTTATACGGCGCGGTATGCAGTTTGACGTAGTTCTGGATCTCTTTCACCAGTTCGTCGGAAGGAACTGTGCCCTTCGTGAGGACGATGCTCGCTTTGACGATCTGCCCTCTGACCTCGTCGGGAACGGCGGAAACGCCGCATTCCAAGACGTACGGAAGCTCCATGATAACGCTCTCGATCTCGAAAGGTCCGATGCGGTAGCCGGAAGACTTGATGACGTCGTCCGCCCTGCCCACGTACCAATAGAAGCCGTCCTTCCATCCCCGGCTGCACCATATGCTCAATGTTGGGGTCGTACAGATGGCTGAGTATAACATCTTGTACCTGCGCGGCAGTGAGCTTGCCATCTGTGGTTGCC
>JAFTBD010000006.1 GCA_017455385.1 Clostridia bacterium | reverse complement strand
CCTGCGCAGATTGATGTCCAAGAAGGGTGCCTTCCTTTCTCCGGATTCCGCTGCTGACGGGAATGTCGGGTTCTTCAAGAGCGCCGCGTTTATGCTCATCATTTGCGAGCTCGTCGCTTTCGCGCTCCGTCTTATCACCATCAACTTCATTTACGGCGGACCGACGCTCGGGGGATATGTGAATGAGTCCACGCAACTCGTCGATCTCGGCGCACGTGAATTTTATTTCGACAAGACGAGCACGACGCCGATCGGTTCTCTCTATCTCTTGTGGGTGCTCGGACTCATCGCTAAACCGCTGAACCTCATCTCCGGCTCGATGGGATATGCGATCTTCCTGAAGATCCCCGCGGTGCTCGCGGATCTGGTGGCGGTATTCGTCATCTTCTATTTGGCGAATAATCGCTACAATCAATATGTTTCCGCGCTTTTTGCGGGCGCGTACGCCGTTCTGCCTGTTTTCTTCTTCCTGTCGGCAGGGTGGGGCGCATACAGTTCCATCGGCGCACTCTTTATCCTCTTGTCTCTTGCGACATTCCTCGATAAGAAGTATGTCACAGGCATCGTGTATTACAGTGTTGCGCTTCTCTTTATGACGGAAGCGATGCTCCTCTTGCCGCTCCTCTTGGTATATGTCTTCTACGTGTTCTTCACTAAGGGCGACGATCAGAAAATGGCGATCTCCATCTCCGTCACGGCTTCGGTCATCGTTCTGTATTTGATCTCCTTGCCGTTCACCCTCTCCTACTTCGCGGTAGGGAAGCCTTTCGCTGCGCTGACGAGTTACATCTCCGCTTTCCTTGCGCACACCGGTTTCACCGAGAATGCTTTCACGGTGTATGGTCTCTTCGGGCTCGGTGCGACGGAAGCGAATGTCGCCGCTACGGTATTCAGTTCGATCTTTGTCGCGGCTGTCATCATCGGCACCGTCATTTTGTACTTCAAGTCGAAGAGCAGGCTTGATCTCTTGCTTTTGTCCGCCTTTACTTTCGTGGCGACCTTCATCTTGACGTCTGCGGTCGACACGCTTCTCATTTATCCCGCGCTTCTGCTCCTCTTGGTCTATGGCATCATTTCGGGTGACAGAAGGGCACTCAAGCTCTTCGGCGGTTTCTCCGTCACAACCCTCCTCAATACGTCGTATACGATGATGATCGGCGGATATTTCGGCGCGGGGCATAATTCCGCTTTGATCTATATGACGGCAGGCGATCCCGTCCTCATCATCTTCTCCATCATGAACTTCCTCTTGCTCGTGTACTTCGCATACGTCGTATATTCGATCTGTGTCAAGGAAGAGATCAAAGGTGTCGTGATCATCGAGGAGAATTATTTCAAATACTTCGTGAAAAAAGTGAAAGAGACCTACGCGGCGGTAGTTACCTTCTTTAAGGAGAAGGTCATTGCCCGTTTCGCAAAGAAGGAAGAGGGCGAGAATGCTGGCGAAAGTAAATAGTTTTGCTTTAAGCGGTCTCGACGGCTACAAAGTAGACATCGAGATCGACATCAACGCGGGACTTCCCAAGGTGGAGATCATCGGACTGCCCGACACCGCCATCAAGGAGTCTTCGGAGAGGGTGACGTCTGCTGTGAAAAACAGCGGATATCACTTTCCCATTAAACGCGTGATCGTGAACTTGGCGCCCGCCGACACGAAGAAGGAGGGATCTCTTTTCGACCTCCCGATAGCGATCGGCGTGCTTGCCGCTTCCGAGCAACTATTCAGCAGATCGTATAAAGATTACGTCATCCTCGGTGAGCTATCTCTGGACGGCAAGCTCCGTCCCATCGATGGGCTCATCGCCATCCTCATCTCCGGGATGCAACAGGGATATAAGAAATTTATCATTCCCCGCGACAATGCGGCGGAAGCGAGCTTTATCAAAGGCATCGAAGCCTATTGCGTCGGTACCCTTAAGGAAGCGTGTGAGCTTTTGGAAGAGGGTGGAAACGTTGCGCCCGTGCCGTATCGTGAATTCGAGTCAAGCCCCGCGGAAGCGGTTTTCGACGTTGATTTCGCCGATGTGAAAGGGCAAGTCGCGGCGAAGCGCGCTCTCGAGATCGCGGTCGCAGGCGGGCATAACGTCCTGATGATAGGACCCCCGGGCGCAGGAAAGAGCATGCTCGCAAAATGTGTCGTGAGCATTATGCCCGACCTCACTTTCGACGAGGCGATCGAAGTCACGAAGATACATAGCGTAGCAGGCATCTTGGACGAGAAGAAAGGGATCGTCACGTCGCGTCCTTTCCGCACTCCGCATCACAGCACCACCGTCCCCGCGCTCGTCGGTGGCGGTACGAAGTCGAAGCCCGGCGAAGTGTCGCTCGCCAATCACGGCGTTCTGTTTTTGGACGAAGTGCCGGAGTATTCGAGGCACGCTTTGGAGACTCTTCGTCAGCCGCTCGAAGACGGGTTTGTTACCGTGTCGAGGGTGCAACAGACTGTCCGTTATCCGTCTCACTTCATGCTCATCGGCAGTATGAACCCTTGCCCCTGTGGTAATTTCGGCTCCAAGAAGCATATATGTACTTGTACGCCGCAAAGCATTCGCAAGTATATCAATAAGATCTCGGGACCGCTCCTCGATAGGATCGACATTCAGATCGAACTGGATGCCGTCGAGTTCAATGAGCTCAGGAGCAGGGCGGAAGAGGAGAAGAGCGCCGACATCAAAGCGCGCGTGATGAAAGCGCGCGCCGTGCAGTCCGCGCGCTACGACAGCCTTCCCATCTTCACGAATGCCGAGATGAATAATCGCCTGATCAAAGAGTACTGCGAGATCCCTGCGGAAGCGGAGTCGCTCATGGAGAGCGCATTCAAGAAGCTGTCCCTCAGCGCGCGTGCGAGTTTCCGTATTTTGCGCGTAGCGCGTACGATCGCGGACTTGGAAGGCAAGGACAAGATCGAGACGGCACACGTCGCGGAAGCGATACAGTACCGTTCGTTGGATAGGAAGTATTGGAATTGATGAGAGAGTTCTCCGCGTCGCAACGAGCTATCTTACAGCTTGCCTCCGTGCAAGGGCTCACCTATCGGCAGAAAGCCGCGCTCTTGTCCCTGTGCGAAACGTCGGAAGAACTGTTCGCCCATCTGTATTCCTACCACAACGAGATCGCCGAGATAGGGGACGGCATCTTCGAGAAGATAGAAGCCGTTCGCGATCGATTCGATCCTATAAGGCTATATACCTACATGGAGAAGATCGGCGCGCAAGCCGTCTTCCGCGGTGAGAACGACTTCCCCGCATCCTTCGAGTTATTGGAAGAATGCCCTGAGGTTCTCTTCTATAAAGGGGATATCGGTCTTATTAACGAGGAGTGTTTCGCCGTTGTGGGGACGCGTGCACCGACGCGCTACGGCAGAGACGTCACGGAGCAGTTCACGCGGGAGATCTCAAGAGGGGGATTCACCATCGTCAGCGGGCTCGCAAGAGGGGTGGATGCCATTGCGCATCGCATCGCGCTTGAAGAAAACAGATCGACAATCGCCGTCATCGGTTGCGGTTTGGACGTCGTATATCCTGCCGAAAATAAGCAATTATACGACGACATCGGGGAGAAGGGACTCATCCTTACGGAATACTATTTCGGCGAGGCGGCGCTCCCGTACCATTTTCCCGAAAGGAATCGACTGATCAGTATGCTCTCGCAGGGCGTCCTCGTCACCGAAGCTGGGCTGAAAAGCGGCACGATGATCACGGTGAATTACGCGCTGGATCAAGGCAAAGACGTATTCCTCGTCCCCGGCAACGTATTCAGCGCGGCGAGCAAAGGCACCAACGAGATGCTTCACAACCCGCAATGTATGATCGCGTGTAGCGCGAAAGACGTTCTTTCTTACTACAAGAAAGACGTGGAGAAACAGGAAGAAGAGGCGGTCCAGCTCACGGCAAGCGAAGTCATGGTGTATGGCGCTTTGCAGGATGACGACAAGCATTTCGAGGAGCTTATCGCCATTACGGGACTTTCCATGGGAGAGCTGATGGCTACTCTCACGAAACTCGAAGTCCTCGGTGTCATAAAAAGACTCCCGGGCAATTATTACGGAATATAATATCGCGATAAAACGCGAATTGGAGAAATATGAAGTTAGTAATAGTAGAATCACCATCGAAAGCAAAGACAATCGGCAAATATCTCGGACAAGGCTTCAAAGTGCTTGCTTCCGGCGGACACATCAGCGATCTGCCCGAAAAACGTCTCGGTATCGACGTGGAGCACGGATTTCAGCCGGAGTACGTGATCTCTCCGGATAAAGAGCGCACGATAACGGCATTGAAATCGGCTGTCAAGACCAGCGAGAAAGTCTATCTCGCTACCGACCCTGACCGTGAAGGAGAGGCGATCAGTTGGCACTTGCGTACCGTCCTCGGACTTCCCGACGACGAGCTCCGTATCGAGTTCAACGAGATCTCGAAAAAGGCGGTCTTGAAGGCATTGGAATCCCCGAGAAAGATCAATATGCGTTTGGTCGATGCCCAGCAGGCACGCCGCGTGCTGGATCGTATCGTGGGCTACAAGATATCGCCGATCCTTTCGAGACGTATCAAGAGCGGTCTGTCTGCGGGTAGGGTGCAGTCTGCGGCGCTCAGAATGGTCGTTGACCGCGAGCGTGAAATACGCGATTTCAAACCGGAAGAGTATTGGACGCTCCACGCTCTATTCAAAGGGAAGAAACCTTTCAAAGCCATCTTCCAAGACGTTGACGGCAAGAAGTACAAGATCCCCAATAAGGCGGTCTTGGATAGGCTCCTCTCTCAGATAGACGGTAAGCCCTACGTAGTGGATGAGGTGAAACGCAGCGTGCAACGCGTTATGCCGATGCCTCCTTTCACCACCAGTACCCTGCAGCAGGATGCGACGACGAAATTCAATATGACGGCGCCGCAGGTCATGCAGATCGCACAGCAACTCTATGAAGGCTTCGAGATCGAAGGGGAAGGTCACGTCGCACTCGTCACGTATATCCGTACCGACTCTGTGCGTGTGGCGGATGATGCCGTTTGGGCGGCAAAAAGGCATATCATCGATACGTACGGAGCGGAATATTATCCGAAATATCCGAATAAATTCGCCGTTAAACAGCAGGCTCAAGACGCGCACGAAGCCATTCGTCCCATTGCACTCGACCGTACGCCCGAGGATCTCAAGAAGAAGCTCGGCAAGAATCATTATTTGGTCTATAAACTCATTTACGATCGCTTCGTTGCCAGTCAGATGGCTCCTGCGCAGTATGACACGCTCAAAGTGCATATCAATGCGGAAGGTGACGCGCACAAATTCGGTTTCAAGGTGCAAGGCAGAACGCTGAAATTTGCAGGATACACCGCGGTATATGCCGCGAGTACAGCGTCGAGCAATGACGAGGATGAGGAGAATGCGCTTTTGCCCTCGCTGAATGAAGGCGACGTGCTCGATCTCGACACGTTGAAGTACGAGCAGAAATTCACCAAGCCGCCGCAGCGCTATACCGAGAGTTCCCTTATCAAAGCGATGGAGGAGAATGGTATCGGCAGACCGAGCACCTATGCATCAATCCTCAGCGTCATCGCCAAGAGAGCTTATACCGAGAAGGAAGGGAAGAGCCTCAAAGCGACCGAGCTCGGCGAGACCGTATGCGATGCTATCGTGAAGTATTTCCCCGACATCATGGATCTGAAATTCACGGCGAAGATGGAGAAAGAACTGGACGAAGTGGAAGAAGGCCGCAAGTGGCAGGACCTTATTGAGGCGTTCTATCCCGGATTCATCGAGCAAGTGCATAAGGCTTTCCGCGACGGGTCGCCCGTGAAGAAAGAAGCAGTCGTTTCCAGCGTGAAATGCAATAAGTGCGGGGCGATGATGGTCATCAAGGAAGGTCGTTACGGTAAATTCCTTGCTTGTCCGAATTTCCCCGATTGCAAGAATATCCTGTCCATCGACGACGAAGTGGTCGGCACCTGTCCGATATGCGGCAAGGACGTCTTGAAGAAACGCAGCAAAGCCGGCAAGACATTCTATGGTTGCAGCGACTATCCGAAATGTAAATTCGCGAGTTGGGATATTCCCGCTCCGCATCTCTGTCCCGAGTGCCATTCCACAATGATCGTGAAGAAAGGCAGGTCGGGGACAAAATACGTGTGTACTTCTTGTAAGCACACCGAGGATAAATGAAAGTCCGAGTGATCGGCGGCGGGCTCGCGGGCGCGGAAGCGGCGTTCGCTTTGCTCTCGAGGGGGATCGAGGTGGAGATGTGCGAGATGCGTCCCGCCAAGCAGACCCCCGCACATAAAACGGGCGGACTGGCGGAGCTGGTATGCTCGAATAGCCTCAAAAGCGAGATCCCCACAACGGCAAGCGGTACACTGAAAGAAGAGATGAAACTCTTCGGAAGCATCGTTTTGATAGCTGCGGAGAAGGCGCGTGTCCCTTGCGGCGGCGCGCTCGGGGTGGACAGAGACGTCTTCTCGCACGAAGTTGAGACGATCCTTCGTTCATTCGATGGTTTTCGTATCGTTCGGGAAGAAGTCACGAAGATAGACGACACTCTCCCGACGATCATTGCGACAGGACCTTTGACGAGTGAGGCTATGGCGCGTGCCCTCTATGAGAAAACGGGGGAAAGCGGTCTCAGCTTCTATGATGCGGCGGCGCCCATCGTGACGGCGGAGAGCATCGATCTCGATCATGCTTTCTTCGCGTCGAGGTATCAGAAAGGTGATTCCGACTACCTGAATGCGCCGATGAATAAAGAGGAGTATCTCGCGTTCTACGATGCGCTCATGCACGCGGAACGTGCGATGCAGGAAGTCGGCGGTAACTATTTCGAGGGGTGTATGCCCATCGAGGTCATGGCGGAAGGCGGCGTGGATACAATTCGTTTCGGTCCGCTCCGTCCCGTGGGACTTCGTCATCCCATTACGGGGGAGAAGTATTACGCGGTGCTTCAACTGCGCAAAGAGAATACGGCGGGCGACCTTTATAACCTCGTCGGGTTCCAGACGAGCCTCACGTTCCCCGAACAGAGGCGGGTGTTCGGCATGATCCCCGCCCTGAAGAATGCGGAGTTCGTACGGTACGGCGTGATGCATAGGAATACCTTCATCAATGCGCCGAAAGTCATCGACAGGACCTTCCGCATGAAAGGGGAGACAGCGACCTATATCGCAGGGCAACTCTCCGGCGTGGAGGGATATATGGAGAGCGCGATGAGCGGTATGATCGCGGGCGTCGCCATGGCGGAAGGATTGCATGGACGCACCCTTCCTCCGATGCCTCCGACGACTGTGATGGGCGCGTTGTCCGCGTATGTATCGACGGAAAACCAAGATTTCCAGCCGATGAATGCGAACTTCGGGATATTGCCCCCGCCCGAAGAAAAAATAAGGAATAAAGCCGCGCGGAAAGAGTATTATGCCGCGAGAGCATTACGAGATATGAAAACGTACATCGCATCATTACCTGCGGTGGAAAAGGAGTAAAGTATGGAATTTAAGGGCACTACGATCTGCGCCGTGAAAAAGGACGGCGTGACGGTGATCGCCGGAGACGGACAAGTCACGATGGGTGAGAGCGTCGTCTTCAAAGCGAATGCCGTGAAGGTGAAACGTATCTACGGGGGAAAAGTCGTCGTCGGCTTTGCCGGGAGCGTTTCCGATGCCTTCTCGCTTAGCGAGAAATTCGAGAAGATGCTGCAAAAATTCAGCGGGAATCTGATGCGTAGCGCGGTCGAACTCGCGGAGCTGTGGCGTAATGATAAGATGCCTCGCCAGTTGCAGGCGATGCTCATCGCGGCGGATAAAGATAATCTTCTCGTCCTCTCGGGTACGGGAGAGGTCATCGATCCCGATTCCGGTGTCTGCGCCATTGGCAGCGGCGGGAATTACGCCCTTGCGGCGGCTCGTGCCCTCTACGACGTGGAGGGAATGACGGCGGAGACTATCGCGAGAAAGGCGATGAAGATCGCGTCGGAGCTCTGCGTCTTTACAAATGAGAATCTGACGGTGGAGGTGGTCTGATGGAACTGTATACGCCTCGTGAGATCGTAGAAGAACTCGATAAATATATCATCGGACAAGCCGAAGCCAAGAAGTCGGTGGCGGTAGCCTTACGCAATCGTTACAGACGCAGTCGCTTGGATGATGCCACGCGTGAGGAAGTCACGCCGAAAAATATCATTATGAAAGGTCCGACCGGTGTCGGTAAGACCGAGATCGCGAGAAGACTCGCGAAGCTCGTGAAAGCGCCCTGGGTGAAGGTGGACGCCACCAAATTTACCGAGGTCGGATACGTCGGTCGCGACGTGGAGTCTATGGTGCGAGACCTCGTGGAAGCTGCCATTCGCTTGGTGAAAGAAGAGCGATATGAGGAGCTCCGTCCCCGTGCAACACAAGCGGCGGTCAGCGCCCTTGTGAAGGTGATCTTGCCTATACGCAAAGAACTCGCTCCCGACGTGCCGGAAGCACAGCTTATCGAAGCTATTTCCGAAGAACTCATCGAAGGGAAGCTCGACGAGATTCAGGTAGAGATCGAAGTGGCGGAAGCACAGAAACCGCTCCAAATGACCCAGAACGGACAGGGCGCGGAGATCAATCTCGGCGATCTTTTTCAACAGCTCGGCAAGAAGCCGAAAAAGAAGAGAAAACTCTATGTCAAAGATGCGATG
>JAFTBD010000022.1 GCA_017455385.1 Clostridia bacterium | reverse complement strand
TCTTCTACGGGAAGAAGGTCCACCGTTTCGTCACCATTATCGGAGATCAGGAAGACGTAACAGCAATCCTCCTCCTCATCGCTACCCTCGACAGGCGCAACGACACAATACATTTTCCCTTCGTATTCCACCGTGTCGAGATATTCGCATTGCATCTCCTTACCGTTCTCGTCAAGGAGTGTGATGATCCCATTGTCTTTCATTTCGTTTTCAGTCATAATATCCTCTCGTTTTATTTATTCAAATAGCAGCGCAGGATGATCTCCGCGGCTACTTTATCTATCACTTTACGTCTCTCTTGACGAGAAAGCCCCGCCTCGATGAGAATTTCTTCCGCCTCGACGGTGGTGAGCCTCTCATCTTCGTATACCACCTCGATCCCCGATGCCGCCTGTAAAGCGTCACCGAATTCTCTTACCTTTTGCGCACGCTCCCCTTCCGTCCCATCCATATTGAGGGGAAGTCCGAGAAGGATCTTCTCGCATCCGCGGTCCTGCGCCATTTTCGCGAAATAAGCAACATCCTGCTCTCTCCCTTTCGAGAGATAGGTCTCTATCCCGTTCGCACTGATGCCGAGGGGATCGCTGATGGCGACGCCGATACGGACGTCACCGATGTCAAGAGCTAAGATCCTCATACTTCGATTCTATCATATAAGAGCGAATGTTTCAAACGATTCAACCTTTATTCTTTTTCAAAACTTTTGCGCGTTTCAGTTCTTTCTCGTACCCATTGGAAGACGGATTATAGAAGGTCTCGTCTTTGATGGCGTCGGGAAGATATTGTTGCTCGACCCATCCTCCGTACGAGTGAGGATATTTATACCCTTCTATCTTCTCTTGTTTATAATTCGCGTCTTTCAAATGCTGCGGAACGACGTCGCCGTAGGTGCGATCCACAGCGTCGTGCGCAGAATACAGCGCAGTAACGACACTATTGCTCTTCGAAGCTTCGCACACATAAATGATCGCCTCTGTGAGAGGGATCCTGCCCTCGGGAAGTCCGATATTCTGCATCGCGGTCATCGCTGAAACGGCGATGGTGAGCGCGTACGGATCCGCCATGCCGACGTCTTCGGCGGAATGCACAACAAGGCGTCTGCAGATCAAGAGAGGATCGCACCCCGACGAGATGAGCCTCTCCATCCAATAGACGGCGGCATCGCTGTCGCTCCCGCGAAGGGATTTGCAGAATGCAGAGATCATATCATAATAGGTGCTCTCATCGATAGAGAGATATTTCTTCTGCACAGACTGCGAGGCGATCTCCTTCGTGATGGTTACGACCCCATCAGGATCGGCGGGGGTGGTGATCACGGCGAGCTCGAGACTGTTATACGCGATACGCAGGTCACCGTCCGACGTATAGGCGAAATGATACAAAACATCGTCGTCGACGGAAACGTTATAGTATTTTAACCCGCGCTCATCCGTCAAAGAAGCGCGAAGTGCGGCGACGATATCCGCGGACGCAAGAGGTTTGAACTCGAAGAGCCTGCAACGGGAAACGATCGCTTTCGTCATACAAATGAAAGGATTCTCCGTTGTAGAACCGATAAAAATGATGACGCCTTCTTCGATGGCGGACAGCATACAATCCGACTGCGCTTTGCTCCAACGATGGCACTCATCAAGCAATAAATAAGTACGCACGCCGTACATACGCAAGCGTTCACGCGCCTCGTCTATCACCCGCTTCGCATCGGCAACACCACTCGACACGGCATTGAGCTTCTCAAAATGCGACTTGGTCGTCTCCGCAATAATATTCGCGAGGCTGCTCTTCCCCGAGCCGGGCACGCCGTAAAAGATACAACTGCCGAGACGATCGGCGGCAATAGCCCGACGAAGCAACGTTCCTTCTCCGACGATATGCTTCTGCCCGATGAATTCGTCAAGCGAGCGAGGACGCATCCTTTCCGCAAGCGGTTTGGCTTTCTCCGCATTATTTCCGTAATCGAAAAGATCCATAGTTTTATTTTATCACAGAAAGGCGTAAGTGGCAAGGATTTCCTATGGCTCAGGTAAAATAGCAGATGATCTCTTCGTCGCCTTCTGTCTCGCGAATATCAATGTGATCTTTCGTCTGTCCATTCACGATGAGTCGCGCCTTCTCGGCACGTAAAAAGGAGATATGCAGTGTTTTTCCATCGATGACCATCTTGCATTTCAGTTCGCGAAAGGACTGTGGAAAACAGGGAGCAATGTATATCTTATTCCCGCGTTTCTTGACCCCGAGGAAATCTTCCGTCATCGAGTATTTCAGCCATGCCGCGCTTCCCGTATACCAGCTCCAACCGGCTCGTCCCGGATGATCGCTTGAGGAATAGAC
>JAFTBD010000005.1 GCA_017455385.1 Clostridia bacterium | reverse complement strand
CTTCGGGCGGCGGGTTTTCGGGCGCTTTTCGCGGCAGGACGCTCACTCTCGCGGTCTACAGCGATTATTCGGAGAAGGGGCGTAACGCCTTTATCCGCGTGAAGGTGGACGGCAGGTCCAAGCGGGTGCGTCTCCCGAAAGGAGAGAAAGAGATCACCCTCATTCGGAATGAGGGGATGCACTCCTTCGAAGTGGTGAAACTCACCGAAAGCGCGAATAATTCTTTCGGGGTGCGCTCGGTCTTTACGGATGGGGAATTTCTCCCGAAAGATGCGCGCAAAAGAAGAAAAATAGAGTTTATCGGAGATTCTATCACGACCGGCTTCGGCGTGCGCGCGAAGGAGACGTACGGGGAGTACAAGACCAAAGAACAAGATTTCACGCAGGCATTCCCGTACCTCGTTGCTAAGGCGTTGGACGCCGATCATCACGTCGTGGCGGCTGGCGGTTGGCCCATCTATAAGTCCAAGTATGCGCCCTACGCCATCCCCGATTATTACGAGAACGTAGACCTTTTGCGCAATACGGAAAGATACGACTTCGCCTCTTTTCAGCCGGACATTTGCGTGGTCACCCTCGGCACCAATGACTTTTCCTATCTTGCGGACTTGCCGGAAGAGACGGCGCGCGCGGAGCGGGAAGAAGTGAAAAAGAAGTTTCTTGCCTTCCTTCGTCGCCTTTTGTCCGTTTATGGCAGAGCGCATTTTATCCTTTTGTACGGATTTTTCGAGTATCCCGATCTCGGCGTACTTACCGAGGAAGTCGCGGCGGAGATGAATGATCCTCGTATCACTACGCTGGAGACGGTCTCTGCGGCTTCTCTCGATGACGTCCGCGCGGGACACCCCGGGAAACGGACGCACGCCATTGCGGCGGAGAAACTCTTGAAGGCGATCAAGGGCATCACGGAGAAGAAATGAGTCCCTCGCTTTCGCAAGGGACTCTCAAGGGACTTTATAGGGGAAATAAGCGGTCTCGGGACGACGTCTCGGGACTTTTTATTTCAGGCGCAGGAAGTCCTTCCTGTATTTCACGCCGAAGTGCTCGGCGAGTTTCACCATATCCTCGTCCTTAATGGTATTCAAACGGGGCAGGTGCGCGGTCAGCATAAATATCTCTGCCGCCTTCTCCACCGTTTCGATGAGCCCGAAGGTCTCGTCCATATCTTTGCCCGCGCCGTATACGCCGTGGAGCGCCCAAACGACCACGCGGAAATCTTTCATCTTCTTTGCCGTGGCTTCGCCGATCTCGTTGGTGCCGCAGAGCATCCAGGGCAGGACGCCCACGCCGTCGGGGAAGACTACGATACATTCGGTGCACATCTCCCACAAGGTATGCGTGAATTTCGCCTCGTCGAGTTCGTGGACGTAGTTCATCGCCAAGAGGTTGGTGGGGTGACAGTGCATCACCACGCGGTTTTGGGGATCGACCGAGAGACGCGCCATATGGCTCATCATATGAGCGGGGAATTCCGAAGTGAATTTGCCGCCGTCTTTGAACCCCCATAGGAGCTCCGCGGTGGTGCCGTCTTCCTTGATGCGGACGATGCCGAGATTGGTCTCGGGATCCTCGTCCACGTTCTTGAAATATTTGCCCGTTCCCGTCACGATGAATATCTTGCCGATGAGGGGCTTGGCGTCGAAGCCGGTCGGGATCTCGCGGATCACCTTCTTGAGGTCGAGGTATTCCGCTACCTCCGCTTCATCCAGTAAGTAACTGATATTACCGCCGTTCCTCTCGTCCCAGCCGAGACGATACATGTTGGCGGTGGTCTTGCGCATTTCCGTGACGAATATCGCCGTTAAAATATCTTTCATATCATTTCCTCTCACTTAATACGTTCTTTTCGTATGCAAGCACGTCCGAATAGTAGTCTTCCGTCATTCCCTCGCGGGCGAGATATTCCGCCCATACGTCGCAGAAGGGGAGCATCTTCACCTTTTCCTGCTCCACCATCAGGGCGGTGAAATCGCCGTTGTCTTGGAGCTTTTTCAGCGCCGCATTCGGCAGCAACAGGGCGTAGAGCAGGGCTTTCTGCATCGAGCGCTGTCCCGTCACCCATGCGGAAATGCGGTTGATGGAAGCGTCGAAGTAGTCCAGTCCGATCTTCACCTTGTCGATGGCGTCGTTACGGACGATCTCTTTCGCGATCTCTTTGAGTTCGTCCTCGAAAAGGACGACGTGGTCACTGTCCCAGCGCACGGGACGGGTGACGTGGAGCGCCACCGTGTCGTAGAAGGCGAGGAGGGATGGGATCTTATCCGACACCACCTCGGTGGGGTGATAGTGCCCGTTGTCGAGGAGACAGCAGATGCCTCTCGTCGCGGCATAATTCTGATAGAATTCATTGTTGCCGACGGTATAGCTCTCCACGCCGATGCCGAAAACTTTGCTCTCCACGGCAGGGATCATCCACTCTTTGTCATAGTTCGCGAGGATCTCGTCCAAAGACTTCATCAGGCGCAGACGCGGTCCGAGTCGGTCGGCGGGAACGTCTTTATAGCCGTCGGGGATCCAGATATTCACGAGGCAGGGTTTGCCGAAGGCGCGTCCCATTTCCGCCGCGATCTCCAGAGAGCGTTTGCCGTGCTCCACCCAGAATCTTCTCGTCGTTTCGTCGGGAG
>JAFTBD010000021.1 GCA_017455385.1 Clostridia bacterium | reverse complement strand
TTGTTTCTATCCCACCGCACAGCTCATGCCCACCCTCGAAGTGGTGCACGACAGGGCAATGGTGGAGCTTTTCCGCGGATGCCAAAACGGGTGCCGATTCTGTCAGGCTGGGTATTATTATCGTCCCATTCGTTACCGCAGTGCGGAGAAGGTGGAGCAGTTATGCTTGGGTCTTATTCGCGAAACGGGCTTCGACGAGATCAGCCTCGGCTCGCTGTCTACGGGCGATTATCCCTATTTGGAGACATTGCTCGAGCGACTCACTCCCGCGGCGAAAGCGGCGCACGTGAATCTCGCGCTTCCCTCCCTGCGTCTGAGCTCTTTCAAGAAAGAATTCGCGGATAACAGCCGCAAAAGTTCGCTGACCTTCGCCCCCGAGGCGGGTACGCAACGTCTCAGGAACGTCATCAATAAGAACGTGACGGAGGAGGAGATCCGCGAGGGTCTCACCGCTGCATTCGATCAAGGCTACCACAGCGTGAAACTTTATTTTATGCTCGGGCTCCCCACCGAGACGGACGAGGACCTGATGGGCATCGTCGATCTCGTCAGATCCATTCGTCGATGGTTCAATGAGAGCCATAAAGGCGGCGTGAATATCACGGTCAGCTGTTCCGTCTTCATCCCCAAGCCGGGCACGCCTTTCCAATGGGAAGCGCAGATCGACATCCCCGAGATGCGCCGCAAACAGTTCCAATTGAAGGATGAGCTTCGAAAGGTGAAAGGGGCGTCTTTCCACTATCACGACCGCGAGACCAGCGAGCTCGAAGCCATCTTTGCCCGCGGCGACCGCTCCCTCTCCGCGCTCATCGTGCGCGCCTACGAAAAGGGCGCGATGTTCGACAGTTGGACGGAGTATTTCCACTACGACATTTGGGAGGAGGCGATGACGGAGCTCAAGGTGGACAAGCGGAAATATCTCGGCGCACAGCCCCTCGATAAGCCCCTCCCGTGGGAATTTATCGACATCGGTGTAACGAGGAGCTATCTCCTTAGGGAGCGTGAGAAAGCCTACCGCGCCGAATGCACGACGGGCTGTGACAAAGGGTGCAAAGGGTGCGGAGCGCATCTGTTCGCCCCCTGCGACGAGGTGAAGAAATGATCGTCGTCTTGCGTTACAATAAATGCGGAAATATGAAGTATATTTCCCATATCGACCTGTTGCGCCATTTCACGAGGGCGTTTCGGCGTGCGGGGCTCGTCATCGAGTATTCCGAGGGGTTCAACCCCCATATGCTCATCAATCTCGGCGCGCCGCTCCCGCTCGGCATCTCCTCCTCGGCGGAGTACATCACTGTGCGGACGCCGGACACGGACGGAGAGACCTTTATGGAGCGCTACAACCGCGTGGCGCCCGCGGGACTGGAAGCCACCAAGGCTTTCACCCTCAAGACCCTGAATCCCAATATCGCGGGGCGTACGGTGGCGGCGGACTACGCCGTCAAGCAGGTCGGCGCGGACAAGGTACGCCGCGAAGTCGAAGGGGTGGTGAATCTCTTGTCTTTCGAGATGCTCATCACCAAGAAAGGGGAGACCGTGATCAAGGACGTGGCGCCTTTGGTGAACGGGATAAAGGTGTATCCCGACAGCCTAAACGTCTGCCTTGCGGCGGGGAATACCACCCTCCGTCCCGATAAATTCACCGAGTATCTCGCAGAGAAATACGGGTTCACGGTGCGGACGACCGAGCTATGGAAATACGAGCAATACGTGAGAGAGGGCGGCGTTCTCTTGGAGACGGACGCCTATTTGCAAGCCTTAATGGATAAAGAAGGGGAAAAACTATGAAGCTGAACTACAAAAGAACGATAAAAGTCGGACTTGCGTTCGCCATCATCATGCTGTTTTGGACGGCGTATGACTTTGTCATCCCGCTCCTTTTGGAACGTGCTTTCGGTCTCTCGAACAGCCTCCGCGGCGTGGTCATGGGCATCGATAACGTCCTGTCGCTTTTCCTCCTCCCGATCTTCGGCAAGTGGTCGGACAGCATCAATACCAAGTACGGCAAGCGCACGCCTTTTCTCTTCATCGGCACCATCCTCGCCGTCGTCATCATGATCTTCGTCCCGATCACCGCGAATTCGCAGCTCAAGGACGCGAACGTCCTCCGCAGCGAGATCTACAGCGTGGAGGAGACCTATCGCGACTTCACCTATGAAGCCGCCGACGGCACGGCGTATCATTCCGCAGAAGAGTTCTATACGATGATGTATAAGACCGAGGCGAAATCGGGCGTCGGCTATGCCTACAGCGACCACGATTACTTGAAACTCAATGGTAAGGATACTCTGGATGATTATCTCGAGATCGCGAAATTCGGTTTGACCGAGATCAAGAAGGACGGAGGCAAGTTTTACCGCATCGAGACCATCGTCGAGGAACAGACGCGCGTCTCGCTGATGGTGGAGATATCCGAAGAAGAGTATAACGAGATCAAAGGACATAACGAAGATTATAAAAAGTTCGTGGAGCCCGGCATCGCCGTCTTCGCGAGCGAAGAAGTGAATCAGAAGATCACCAAGGTGCACCCCGAGCGTATCGGCGTTTATCTCGCCGTCCTCTTCCTCGTGCTCGTCGCGATGGCGAGTTTCCGCTCTCCCGCGGTCGCCTTGATGCCCGACGTGACCCCCAAGCCGCTCCGCAGTCAGGCGAATGCGATGATAAATCTGATGGGAGGTATCGGCGGTGCGATCGCCTTCGTGATATATACCGTCGCATTTATCTTGTCGGAGAATGCCTTCGTGCAGATCTTTGCGGTATGTGCCGCGGTGATGGTCCTCATCCTCGTGGCGTTCCTCTTCCTCGTCAATGAGAATAAATACGTAGAGGAATGCAGAAAAGAATGTGAGCAGTACGGCATCAGCAATGACGACGAAGCGCAGGAGATCCCTCACCATCACAAGACGGAAGAGGAGGGCGGAGAGCCGCATTCGGACGCGGAGATCCTCGCCGCCAAGAAGAAGCACGAGCGCGCGTATCGCAGGAGTTTCTTCTTCATTTTGGCGTCCACTTTCATGTGGTTCATGGGCTATAACGCCATCTCCTCGAACCTGTCCGTTTATTGCACCAAAGTGCTGAATCAGTCGGCGGCGGTGGCGTCGGTCATCTCGGGGGTATCCATGGCGGTGTCTGCCATCGCATTCATCCCCGTCGGCATCTTGGCGGTGAAAATCGGCAGACGTAAGAGCGTGCTCCTCGGGTTCATCCTCTCCATCGTGTCTTTCATCCTCGTCTTCCTCTTCGTCAAGCCCGACCATATGGCGAAGTTCCTATTCGCCATCTTCTACCTGATCTCGGGATTCGGTCTCATCATCACCAACGTGAATACCTTCCCGATGGTGCTGGAGCTGTCCTCGTCCTCCAGCGTGGGCAAGTACACGGGGTACTATTACATCTCGACCATGAGCGCGCAGGCGATCACCCCCTTCATCTCGGGTCTCGTGATGGACTATTTCGAGGATCAATATCTCTTCCTCTATTCCGCCATCTGCGTGGTGATAGCCTTCGTATTCATGTTCTTCACGAGGTACGGGGATTCGAAGCCCGTCCCGGCGGCGTCCGCCCTCGAATATTTGGGCGCCGGCGACGATTAAGAGCGCGGATAAGGGCGCATCTGCGTCGTTTCTGTCCGCGCCTTGGCGAAATCACGTACAAGGAGTACGCTTAGACCCGTCTCCTCGGAGAGCGCTCGTATCTGCACCCTTCTCCGCGCTCTTAGGCGTAGCGAATGGGTAAGAAGTATGCAAATCGACTCGTTGGGTTCGTGTAAAACTATAATACAAGGACTCGCAAAAGAGTTCTAATGATAAGAATGAATAGCCATCGATCGCGGAGAATGGTGCGTAGGCGAGCGCTCTACGAAGAGACAAGCAGGCGCGTACTCCTTGTACGTAACTGCTCGGCGATGAGGTAGTTAGCGAAGCATACGTGCCGTTATACGCGATCGAGATAGGAGGGAAAATGAAGTACGATTGTGAATTAGTAGGCAAAGTCGGGTCCATGGCGCTCATCGACAAGCGTCGCAACGCGCTCAGCTACGACACCGTCGCGCGCATTTCGCAGGACTTGCGCCCCGGTCATATTTGGGTGACGTCGGGCGCGGTGGAGGTCGGCAGGCTGGACTACATCCAGCGTAATGGATGCGAGATCGCAGGGGACGACGAGGACGTCAAGACCGATTACAGCGCGCAGGGACAGACCGTCCTGATGAATACCTACAGGCAGTTCATCGACCCCAAATACAGCGTGCGGCAGATCCTCGTGGAGCACCAGCATTTCAATGATCCGGAGAAGAGGGCGCACCTTCGCGCGATGCTCTTCCGTGCCAAGGCGCAGAACGCCATTCCCATCATCAATTATAATGACGCAGTCAGCTGTGAGGAGACGCGCAACCTCGAGATACGTGACTTGCAACTCAAGTCCGCCCACGTCGTCCAATGCGTGGATAACGATGAGACGGCGAGCCAGATCGCCTGTCTGATGAAGGCGGAGACCTTGCTCATCATGAGCTCCACCGACGGCATCTATACGGACAGCAAGGACAAAAACACGCTTGTCCCCGTGATCGGTGGCAAGGATATCGACGAGCTTATCAAGAACGTGGAATACCATCAGACGCTCTGTGAAGGCGCCAGCCGCAAAGGCGCGAATGGCGCGAAGGCGAAACTCGAATATATCAAGGAGCCCTTGAAGAACGGCACCACCGTCATCATCGGCAGTTCACAGTTCTCCATCCGCGAGCTCTTGGACGGCTCCGTCCCGAGGACGATCATTAAAACATACTGAGCGCGCGAGCATTATAAGCGGAATGCGGAACTGAAACGCTATGCTCTAATGCGGAATGCGGAATGCGGAATGCGGAATAAAGGTGCGCTGACGCGAGAGTGGAGTGTGGAGAGTGGAGAGTGGAGTTGAGGTGCGCTGCGCGAAAATATATGATTGTCATCCTGAACGAAGTTGAAGGCTCTCATCCGAATTTCTATATAGGAATACCCGAATGAGAGCGGAGATGGGGTGGGAGCACGTTGCGCTTGCGAACTTGTGTGCAAGCGTTTTGGCGGAGCACCCTATGAACGCTCGTTAAATCGCGAACGAGACATATGTCTCGGAGCGGCAAGGCAGTCCACCAAGATGTTGCGTTAGAGATGGCATTTGCCATCTCGGCAACCGTAGGCGGACAATGCCGCGCATGGAATGCGGAATGAAGGTGGCGCTGACGCGAATATATAAAAAAGTCATGTTGAGCTTGCCGAAACATCTCATCCGCTACTCAACCGTTCGCATCGCGAACAAGTTCACTTTTAATCCAATTCCGTCGAATAGAATTCGTCTGTCAAAAGCGCGTATTTTTTGCCGACGTAAGAGGAGAGCTCGGACTGCATCATCTTGAGCCATTCGGAGCTTTCCACCTGCTCTTCGAAGTCTGTCCCGACGAGCTCGAATTCATTGCCGAAAGACACCGTTACCATCAGATATTTTTTGCGATCGAGGACGCCGTTCGTGCAGGTCTCTTTCCCGTCTTTATCCGTCAACGTAACGGTCATGATACCGTTAGAAACGGTATAATAGCCCATTTTCACGGTGAATTTTCCATCGCCGCTATTCTCTTCCATATAAAGGGTGCCGCCCTTCAGAGACACTTTCTTGCCGTCGCCCGTCATGATGAATTCTCCTTCGAATACGTCGGAGCGCCCCGAAGTCGCGACGTGGAATAATTCCACCGAACGCGCCGAGAAGAGATATCCGTCGGAATAGAGGAGTTGCATCTGCGGGGTGACGCTCTCTTTTATCAATTTGTAATCGTTGATCTCCTCCGCACTCGCCCCCGATGCGATGAGCTGTTGCTCATATTTCTCCGTCACGACGGAGATGGCGTCCTTACTGCAAGTCAAGGTGTAACGGTCGGGCTTCGTCTCATGCGTCGCCGCGCCGCGAATCGAGAGCGAACCGTCATTGAAGACGTATTCGAATTGCGTCAGGTCGTCATTGAATGTCACCGACGCAGGAAGCTTCACGAAGCTCGCCGTCCCCATATCGTAGACATAGAGATAATAGGTCTCATCCCCTTTCACGGACTTTCCGCAACCGAAAGAGCCGAGAGTGAGAGCCGATAATACGATCAAAAGACAAATGCAGATCAGAGCCTTTTTCATAATTTTATATTATAACACGACAGCGCGAACATCACAAGTCGGTGTGAGAAAAATGTTTTTGTTCATTTACGTAGT
>JAFTBD010000159.1 GCA_017455385.1 Clostridia bacterium | reverse complement strand
GTGTTGGCAGCGAGCAAGGCAGTACGCGGAAATGTCGCAGTAGAGACAGCGACAACTGTCTCGGCGACAAGAGGCGTACAATGCCGCGCAGGTGGCGCTATGCGAATATAATAATCGTCATTCCGAGACGTCTCGAGGAATCTCCACCTATTTTCTCACAAGGTAGAGATGTTTCGGCACCCTCGATTCGCTCGTGGCTCAACATGACGAATAAAACGCTTGGCTTTCATTATGTAAAAGGATGCCCTGCGGGCGCGATATACCGCTATCGCGTGCACGTTGCGGACAGTCTCAAACGCAAGATCATTCTATCGCGTCGATGATCTCCATCAAATGGCGCACACGCGCCGCCTCTTTCTTCGTCAGGTTGAAGATCTTGTCGGTGACGTAATCGCAGACGTCATTCGGGAAGGGCGCGGGAGGCTCGGGCAGCAAGAGACAGATGAGCGCCACCGTGAACTCCGCCTCGGTGTAACGACAGAGGGCGGGATAGCCGCGATAGTATTTCTCGATATACTCCGTGAGCTCTTTCGGTGCGCGAACGTTCATCACGCACACGGCGAAAGAGAGGGCGTCCACGTAGGCTTCTTGTAGCACGCGTGGGTAGTCCGCGTAGTTCTCCGGTTTGACGCAGTTCACCCGCACGGGCACGGCGCTCGGCACGACGGTGATCCTGCCGCGGTGCTTATTCAGGAGGCGGTCGGCGAGGATCTCGCGCTTGGTCATCGGGCTCAGCGAGGCGCGGAGGAGCATGGCGTCGAAAAAGCGGTCGATCTCGCGCTTATTCGCTTGCCGCATGAAGGAGACGGTATTGCCGATCACTTCCTCATCGTCTGCTTGACAGAGGAGGACGAGGGCGCGGCGGAAGTCCACGTCGGTCGCCATCGAACGGACGAAGTCCTCCACGGTGTCCGCGTGCTTACGGACGTATTCGCGGAGGATCCTCTGCACGACGGTCGGCATCTGCCCGCCGAACATCACGTCGAGGCGGCGCTTCCGCTTCAAGCCGTCCAAGATCACAGGGGCGGGATATTTCTTATACATCGCGAAGAGGTCGCGGAGGATCTCCACCCCTTTCGCGCGATCATGCGCATTGAAATGCACGCCCGCGGCGACAAAAAACGCTTCGGGGGCATAGGGCGCCTCTTTCAAAAGACGCGCGGCGAAACGCTTCGCCAAGGGGTATTCTCGGACGGCGTCCGCGGCAGCCGCGGCATAATAAAGGTCGTGCGCGTCATCGCCCAGCGCCTCGAGCTGCGGCAAATAGGACTTATCCTTGCACAAACCGACGAGGACATAGAGGGCGAAAGCGTCCTGCGGATCCTTCTCCACCACCTTCTCGGCGAGAGGAGCGAGCGCAGCCGTCTTGCCCATCTTGACATAGCATTTCAGCACGATATCCATCGCGTCCACGTAAAATTCCGAATTCGGTTTCACACCGAAAGCAAGCGCGACCGCGTCCTCGTAGTTGCCCGCGTGCATGAGCTGCAAGGCGTGATCCAGCTCCTCGGTGTAGTCCTTGGGCGGCTCTTCCCCGACGACGAAGAGATTATTCTCTTTCTGCCCGGGCTCTGCGTATTCCGACATCTCTTCCATCATCTCGTCGAGGGCGTCGAGAGCGGCGTCGTCCCCGTCTTGGCGCGCTTTTTCCGTGAGATAATAGACGGACTCGTAAAGTTTGCCCGTCACGCCCGTCAGCCGCGCCATCAGTTCGTAGATCTCGGTCGATCTCTCCCCTGCCGCAATGAGCGCGAGCGCGACGTCCATCGCGTCGTAATGCCGCCCCATACGAAAAAGAATATCGGCAAGGGTCATCTTGTATTCGTTGGATCCCTTGCCGCTTATCGCTCGTTCGCAATAGCCAAGCGCCTTGCCGAGCTCGCCTTTATTGCGGGCGAGGACCGCGAGACGGTGAAATTCTTCCGGCGTCTGCTCAAAGCTTATTATCATAGCGCCTCCAAATGTCGATAACGTCCTGCTTGCCGAAAACGTACTTCTTGCCGCAGAAATGACAAGTGATCTCGATCTCCCCGCGCTCCATCAAGAGGTTCACGGAGTCCGCCCTGCCGAGGGTGATGACGGCATTCGCCATCTGCTCCACGCTGCATTTGCAACGGTACTCGGGCTTTGTCGGCGGGAAATACTCGATCTGGAAATGCCCGAAATAGTCTTTCAAAATGTCCGAAGGTTCCTTGGCGCGCAGGACTTCGCCGATATTCGCGAAGTTGGAGACGATGTCCTCCACCACGACGAGGATATGCTCGGGGCAATTCGGCATCGGCTGTACGAGCACGCCGCCCGCCGAAACGCAGGTGCCGTCCTCCCCGATGGTGACGTCGAGAGCGAGCGCCGTGGGCGAACCTTCACTGCGGGTGAAGTACCAGGCGAAATCCTCCTCGAGGTTGCCGCGGGCGAGCTCGGTCTTGCCGACATAGGGGTCTTTGAGCCCGAGATCCTTGATGACGGTGATGAAGCCGTCGCTGCCGATCCCCTTGAAAAGGTCTTGCTTGCCGTTGCCGAGGGGCGGGAGGGTGGCGCCCTTGTTCTGCACGTAGCCTCTGACTTTCGCCCCTGCGTCCGCCGCGACGATGATATTGCCGAGGACGCCCTTGTCCGTTACTTGGACGCTGAGCTTCTCCTTGTCCCCTTTGAGCTCATTCGACATATACGCCGCCATCGTCAGCACCTTGCCGAGTGCTTCCGCCGCAAGCGGAGAAAGAGAATGAAGCTTGATCGCTTCATTCACGAGGTCGGTCGTCTTGAAGGCGACCACTTTCACTTGTCCGTCAAATACCAGTGCTTTTTCGATGCTGTCCATAATCATTTCTTGCGCTTATAGCTGACAAATTTGGATTGATTCTTTTTCTTTTTCGAGGTCTTCTCCCCGTCGGCGGGAGTGCCGCTTTCCTCCTGCATACGCATCGCCGCTTGTCCGACGATGGTGCCTTCCTGCGCCTTCTTCTTCGCTTTCTGCTCCTTGTAAGGATTCACGCCGCGACGCGCCTTCGTCTGCCGGGCGGCGCCTACGCTGCCGCTCTCATAGAGGTGCTTGATGAAATTCCCGAATGCCTTCTGCGCCGAGCTCATCCAGATGGAGCCGAGGAAGGCGAACCCGATGAAGAGGAGGGCGAGACCGATGATGAAAGCGAAGGCGGTATTCAGCCTCGAGAGCATGAATACGCCGATGGTGAAAGCGGCGGTGAAAAGAGCCGTCGGCCACAAGACCAGGGCGAGGATGGAGCTGTTTTTGAGCGCGTCAGCGAGCCTGAAACGATAGCAGGCGAACATCGGAAGCAGGAATTCCAGCACCGTGACCGCGAGCCACAGGAACAAAGCGAGGAAGACGACGAGGACCCAGGAGCCTGCCGTCTCGCCCGTGGTCTTCATCAGACCGAGGTGCCACACGAAGCCATAAAGCACGCCGCACATAAAGAGCCCGAAGACGATCGCCACGATGAGGAAGGGCTTCCACAGCTTCTTGATGCCACGGAAGAAACTCTTGACGGGGCGCACATTCTCCCCCCACATATAGCCGCGCAAACAATGGAAAAGACCCGAGAGTCCGAAGACCATCGGCACGATGCTGAGGGAGAGGATCGGGACATAGAGCTTCATATAATGGGCGAAGAGGATCTCATAGCCCTCCGCCATCGTGCTGACCACGCCCGGGTAGCCGATGCCGATATGCCCGATGAAATTATAGTTGCCGCTCGTGAAGACGTAATTCCTCGCGAGCAGAGGCCAAACGAAAACGCAGAAAAGGAAAGGCAAAGCGAAGATGGCGACGTAGAGAACGTTCATCAAGAGCATACGACGGAGATTATCCGAGAAGACGCTCGTCGCGTGCTTGACGGAATGTTGCTCGACCTCGCCGCTATTGGTGCGTTGATCCTTCTCAACGGTCATCTTCAGCAGTAAGTTGACTCTGATATTTCTGTTCTCACCGGTACTATTCATCTATAATTCCACCTGCGCATAAAATCTCCTACCGCTATTTTACACTAAATTTATAAAATATCAAACTAAATATAAGTTAATTCTTTGACATTAAAGCGATTTTTTGATAGCATTTATTGCGGAAGAAGCGGGTATCGCTTCCGTTTTTGGAGGAAATATGAGAAAGATCAATCTTGCCGTCGTCGGCGCGACGGGCATGGTAGGCAACAAATTCCTGGAAGTCCTCACCGAGCGCAAGCTCCCTGTGGAGAATTATTACCTTTTCGCCAGCGCGAAGAGCGCGGGCAAAGTCATCGACTTCATGGGCAAGCCCCACACCGTCATCGAGCTGACTGAGGAGAACGTCAAAAAGGTCAACGTGGACATCGCCCTCTTCAGCGCGGGCGGCTCGGTCAGCAAGACCTTCGCCCCCATCTTCGCGGCGCAGGGCGCCATCGTGGTGGACAATAGCAGTCAATGGCGTATGGATAAGGACGTGCCCCTCGTCGTTCCCGAGGTGAACCCCGACGACGTTATGTGGAATCACGGCATCATCGCGAACCCGAACTGCTCCACCATTCAGGCAATGCTTGCCTTGAAGCCCCTTGACGAGAAGTATCACATCAAGCGCGTGGTCTACAGCACCTATCAGGCTGTCAGCGGCGCGGGCGTCCAAGGCTATAACGACCTGAAGGACGGCATCGAGGGCGTAGCGCCCAAGAAGTTCCCCTACCCTATTTTCGGCAACGTCATCCCGCAGATCGACGTCTTCCTCGAGAACGGCTACACCAAGGAAGAGGAAAAGATGATCAACGAGACCCGTAAGATCCTTAATCGTCCCGACCTCCGCGTCACGGCGACCACCGTCCGCGTGCCTGTCTTCCACGGTCACAGCGAATCGATCAACCTCGAATTCGATAAGCCCTGCACCCTCGAGGGCATCAAAGAGGCGCTCGCCTCCTTCCCCAACGTCATCCTCGTGGACGACGACAAGAACGGCAAGTACCCCATGCCCATCTATGCGGAGAACCACGACGAAGTATACGTCGGACGTATCCGCCTCGACTTCAGCGTGGAGAGCGGATGCAACCTCTTCGTGGTGGCGGACAATATCCGTAAGGGCGCGGCGACGAACGCGGTGCAGATCGCGCAATTACTTCTCGAGCGCGGGCTCGTGAAATAAAGACAGCATATAAAGGCGATTACCAATAGGGTTTTATAAAAAGCATTAAAAAATTATTGCTCTTTCAAGCGGTAAAAAAAAGGATTTGGATTAACGCCAAGTCCTTTTTTGATGATTAAAAAGAATCAATTTGTTGAGATTGATTAATTCCTCTGATCAAGCTTGTAGTAATATAGTCTACCATTTCGCCGATCTCTTCGGGAGATTCTTTCATGCCGGAATATAACCACTCTTTTATAATTGAGACGGCACCGTTTATGATATAGGTATGGATCATTTTGAATCTTTTAGGCGAGACCCGCTTATCTCTATTGTCGATCGTATAGAAGGCAGCACTTTTGGAGTAGATGATGGCATTTTTGATAAAGTAGTTTTCAACGTTGTTTAATAACAAAATAAGGTATTCTCTTGCGTGTACGTTGATATATTTGCACGCGGCGACAACAATGTCTTTGGTTCTCGTATAATTATCCAGTATGGTGTATTCTTCGGAAAGTAATTCGTTAGCAATCTCTTCAAGAACAGCCTCGGGAGTGGCGAAATGTGCGTAGAAGGTGTTTCGATTGATTTTCGCTTTATTGCAGATTTCGCTGATCGAAACGTCGTTAATCATTTTGGTTTGTAATATGATAAGCAACGTCTCTTTTATTTTTTTCTTGGTTTTCATGATTCTTGCGTCCATAGTTATCTAACGTTTTTCCTTCTTTCGTTCGTTATCGTTCGCATTTGCCCAAAAGCGTTCTATTAAAATATCATACATATTGTATAATTTTTTTTGAAGGCAGTCAATGCCCTTTTGTTGATAAAAGTGCATACAACGGAGGAATTATGAGCGTAGTCGTCGCAATGACGGGTGCAAGCGGAAACATGGGACAAGCAGTCGTCAAAGAAACGATGACGCTTCCTTTTATTCGCCTTCGACTCTTATTCCTTAACGAAAAGCGTGAACGTCACCTAAAGAAAAAATGGGAAAAGCAGTACGGTGGGCGCATAGAGATCTTTTTCGGGAATATCAAGAGCATAACAGATTGCAGACGTCTTGTTTGTGGCGCGGATTACGTCCTCAATATGGCGGCGGTCATTCCACCTCTTGCGGATAAGCGCCCCGACCTCGCGCGTGATGCCAACGTCATAGGGGTAATGAATATTGTGACAGCCATCGAGGCGTGTCCCCTGCAACCTAAATTCATTCACATTTCCACTGTCGCGCTTTATGGTAATCGTAACTATCTTCATCCGTGGGGCAGAGTGGGCGATCCCCTCCTTCCGAGCGTGTATGACGAATATGGAATGGGCAAGCTCATCGGCGAGCGCGCCGTCTTGGACAGTAAGATCAAAACTTGGGCAGTACTCCGACAAACGGGTTTGCTCTATGAGAAGCTCTTGATGTCGAATATATCCGACGGACTGATGTTCCATACGCCCTTCAACGTCCCGATCGAATGGGTAACTGACCGTGACAGCGGAGTCTTGATTAAAAATATTTTGCAAAAAGATCACGATCAATGCGCACATGACTTTTGGAAAAACGTTTATAATATCGGTGGTGGCACCGCCTATCGCACGACGGGGTATGAGACCTTCGATATGGGGTTCTCAATGATCGGAGGTGGCACCAAGACCTTTATGCGCCCGAACTGGCACGCAACCAGAAACTTCCATTGTATGTGGTTCATAGACAGCGATGTTTTAAATCAACGCTATCAGTTTCAAAAGGGATCATTGGCAGATTTTTGGAGTGAGATAAAGGCGAAAAACAGATATTTCGCTCTTGCAAAAGTCGTTCCTTCCTCGTGGATCACAGCAATTGTATTTAAGCGGCTCTTGCGCGATGAGAATGCCCCGTATCGCTGGGTGAAACAAGCAAACGAAGGGCGCATCAAGGCGTTTTTCGGCAGCAAGGAAGAATGGGAGTCTATTGGGGAAAACTGGGACGGTTTTGGCGTGTGGTGCAAAAACGAGATCGAAGGTCACGATTATAATACGGAGATAGATCCCGCCTATGCTGAAAGATGTCTTTTATCCCACGGTTACGATGATACCAAGCCGAATGAAGAACTCTCTCTTTCCGATCTGCAAAGCGCCGCACATTTTCGAGGTGGAGAGTGCAAAGCGACGTCGTTTGAGAAAGGGGACCTCTACACCGCAGTTGATTGGGAATGCGCCGAGGGGCACTCCTTTTCGGCTTCTCCTTTTACCGTTTTGAGAGCGGGACATTGGTGTCCGCATTGCATCAAAGAGGGGAGTTGGTCCCATGATCTCCTCGCCAAGAAAAATCCGTTTTACGCGCAGGTGTGGTATGACAGTCACGAGCAAAACGAAAACACGGTATATTGGTATGACAACGATCATACGACGCGGTATAAGGTGACGGAATGAACGCGGTTATTTACGTCTTTTCGGGAACGGGAAATACGATGCGAATATGTTCCCTCTATAAGGAAGAGTTTGAAAAGCAGGGGGTTGTGACGACTATCTGCCCCCTACGTTCGGACCTATGTGATCTTCCCGATCCGGAGGCTTTCGATTACATTGGTTTTGCATATCCTATTCACGCTTTCAATGCTCCAAAAATTATGCTTGATCTTGCAAAAAAGATGAAAGCCGTTAAGCGCAAAGAGTTCTTTATCCTAAAGTCTTCGGGAGAGCCGCTCAAGATCAATAATGTGTCTTCTCTTCGATTTGTCGGTATTTTGAAAAAGAAAGGGTACTGCTTGACGAGCGAATATCACTACATAATGCCGTATAATATGATATTCCGTCACACCGATCGAGAGGCGGTCAAAATGTGGGAAACGGCGAAAGCGCTCTGCCCGATTGAAGCAAGGGAAGTGCTTAACGGCGTAGAGCATAAATTGCCTCGAGTAATTTTCGGCAGATTCATGGCGTGGTTATTTA
This sequence comes from Clostridia bacterium, assembly GCA_017455385.1. Taxonomy (GTDB): domain Bacteria; phylum Bacillota; class Clostridia; order Christensenellales; family CAG-1252; genus CAG-1252. Next base: position 86 of record JAFTBD010000159.1, on the reverse strand, counting down.
GGATCGAACAGATAGCGATGCGTATAAACGGCAAATGCTTTAAGGTCAAAGCCGACAAGTGTATTCTTTGCCGCAAGTGCGAAAAG
>JAFTBD010000158.1 GCA_017455385.1 Clostridia bacterium | reverse complement strand
CGACGGCAAGCAGTTCGTCTTCCGTATCAAAGGCACGGAGATGGCGAAGGCGGGGGACAAGCTCACGGTCTACGTTCCTTTTGACGAGATCACTTTCAATGCGGCGGACGGGCTCAGGCGGAATTGCCACGAGAAAGTGTCGGAGAATACCTGTGACTGCCTCGTCTCCACCAAAGAGGGCAAGACTTCCGTGAAATTCGGCGGCGGCACCCTCGTCTATGACGACCTCGGCGTCGCGGACGGCGAATACACGATGAAACTGAGATCGGACAAGATCGGGTTTATGTATAGCAAGAAGTACGCCAAGAAGAATAAAGATACGGTCGAGTACGTCGAATATCCGAATGCCGTCAAGGCAAAAGCCTACGACGAGGACACCATCGGCGCGAAGAACGTCGTATTCTGCGCGGTAAAAGGCTTCGAGAACTACGTGACGGCGGTCCTGCCCGCGACCTTCTCGGTTTACAAAATGCCCGTCTTTAAGCTCGTCTTTGACAAGGACAGCTTCGAGCTCATCAAGAAATAAAGGCTCTTCGGAGCATAGAGCGGCGGGGGACCCCGCCGTTTCCGTATAAAACAAAAAGAGGTAACAGCTATGAGAAACGTAAAAGAATTATATGATCTATGGGTCGATAAAGTCGCCGATCCTGCCCTCGTCAAGGAGCTGAAAGCCATCGCGGGAGCGGAGGACAAGATCTCCGACGCCTTCTATCGCGATCTGGAATTCGGCACGGGCGGTCTTCGCGGCGTGCTCGGTGCGGGCACCAACCGTATGAATATCCACACCGTCGGCAAGGCGACGCAAGGCTTGGCGAATTATATCATCAAACACTACGAGGCGGGCAAGCGCTCGGTCGCGCTCAGCTACGATTCGCGTATCAATTCCCGTCTTTTTGCCGAAGTGGCGGCGGGTATCTTCGCGGCGAACGGCATCACCGTGCATATGTATAAGACTTTGATGCCCACCCCCTGTCTGTCCTATGCCGTCCGCACCCTCGGCACTTCCGCGGGCGTGATGGTCACCGCCTCTCACAACCCCGCGAAATATAACGGATACAAAGTCTATGGCGACGACGGCTGTCAGATCACCGAAGCCGCGGCGGCGGAGATCCTCGCGGAGATCGAGAAGACAGACGTATTCAATGACGTGAAGACCTATCCTTTCGACGCCGCCTTGGCGGAAGGGAAGGTCGCATATATCGCGGAGGACGTCCTCACCGCCTTCATCGAGCGCGTCAAGCAAGAGTCCGTCACTTTCGATGAGCCCATCGACCGCAGCGCGAAGATCATTTATACCCCGCTGAACGGCACCGGACTTGTCCCCGTTACCCGCATCTTGAAAGAATGCGGTTTCGAGAACGTTATCGTCGTCAAGGAGCAGGAACTGCCGGACGGCAATTTCCCGACCTGTCCGTACCCCAATCCCGAGATCAAAGAGGCTCTGACCCTCGGGCTCGAATACGCGAAACGCGAGAATGCGGATATCCTCATCGCCACCGATCCCGACTGTGACCGCGTGGGCATCGCCGTCAAGAACGCAGAGGGCGACTTCACCCTCCTCACGGGCAACGAGGTCGGCTTCCTTCTCCTCGATTTCATCTGCACGCTCCGCTTGAAGCATAACGCGATGCCGTCTCCCGCATATATGGTGAAGACCATCGTGACGAGCGACCTCACCGAGAAGATCGCCACCCACTACGGCGTGAATACCATCAACGTTCTCACCGGATTCAAGTATATCGGCGAGCAGATCGGACTTCTTGAGAAGAAGGGCATCCCGTCCTCCTATATCCTCGGCTTTGAGGAGAGCTACGGTTACCTGACAGGCTCCTACGTCCGTGACAAAGACGCGGTGGACGGCGTCTCCATGATCGCCGAAATGTTCGCATATTACCGTGCAAAAGGCGTCAGTCTTTTAGACAAGCTCGCGGAGATCTATAAGACCTACGGGCATTACGTCTCCACCCTCGAGAGTTATCAATTCGAGGGCGCGGAAGGCTTCGTGAAAATGCAAGAGATTATGAATGATTACCGCAATGCCACCGAGGTGGAAGGCAAGAAGATCGTCACCAAGAAGGATTATTCCCTCGGCATCGACGGTCTGCCGAAGTCCAACGTCTTGAAATTCACTTTTGAGAACGGCGACACGATGGTCGTCCGTCCCTCGGGCACCGAGCCGAAACTCAAGATCTATAAGTGCGTGAAAGTGGACTGATACGTCTGTTTATTGCTCCGAGAGCTTCTCATTTCGAGGGGCTCTCGTTTTTTTTATGCATTTTTGCGCGAAAAGAGGTGAAAAATAAAAGACAACCTGCGGGAAATGTATTATAATTATTTTGTCAAATAATTATTTCGGAGTATACAATGCTTGAACTGAAAGACATTACCTTCCAAGTCGAGGACAACGGCGCCGACAAAGAGATCATCCGCGGCGTCAGTTTGGTCGTTCCCGACGGGAAACTCGTCGTCATCACAGGACCGAATGGCGGCGGCAAGTCCACCCTCGCTCGTCTCATCATGGGCATCGAGCGTCCCACCTCGGGTAAAATATTCTTTAACGGAGAAGACGTGACGGAGAAGTCCGTGACCGAGCGTGCCAAGATGGGCATCTCTTTTGCATTCCAACAGCCGGTGAAGTTCAAAGGGCTCAAGGTCTTGGATCTCCTGCGCCTCGCGAGCGGCAAGCGTCTCTCGGTCAGCGACGCCTGTCAGTATCTTTCGGCGGTCGGACTCTGTGCGCGTGATTATATCGATCGCGAACTGAATTCGAGCCTCTCGGGCGGCGAACTGAAACGTATCGAGATCGCGGAAGTTTTGGCGCGCGCCTCGAAGATGAGCATTTTCGACGAGCCGGAGGCGGGCATCGACCTGTGGAGTTTCAATAACCTTATTCGCGTGTTCGAGTCTATGCGCAAGAATATTGCCGATAGTTCCATCGTCATCATCTCCCACCAAGAACGCATCCTGAACGTCGCGGACGAGATCGTGGTGATCAGCGGCGGTAAGATCGATCGGCAGGGCGCGAAAGAAGATATATTACCGACACTTTTGCATTCTTCCGCGGTTGTGTCTTCCTGCGCGAAGGGAGAGGAGGGCGTATGAAGTTCGACGAGATACAGCTGAGGCTCCTCGAAGAAGTCGCAGATCTCCACGGCGTTCCCGAGGGCGCATATAATATCCGTTCCGATTCCACTGCGATCGGCAGACGCTCCACCGAGCATATCGTCATCACGCCGAAGACCGAGGTCAGCGGCATCGATATCCACATCGCGCCGAATACCGTGAATGAGAGCGTGCATATCCCCGTCGTTCTCACCAAGAGTGGGCTGAAAGAGGTCGTGTACAATGACTTTTACGTTGGCGAAGGGGCAGACGTCCTCATCGTCGCGGGTTGCGGCATCGACAATTGCGGCAACGGCGACTCTCAGCACGACGGCGTGCACCGTTTCTTCTTGGAGAAAGGCGCCAAGGTCCGTTACGTAGAGAAACATTACGGATCGGGCACAGGCGCAGGTAAGCGCATCTTGAATCCCGTCACCGAGGCGTACCTCGAAGAGGGCGCGGAGATGACGATGGAGATGGTGCAGATCAAGGGGGTGGACGACACCGTCCGCACCACCGTCGCGAAGCTCAAGGCGAATGCGAAGCTCGTCGTCCGTGAGCGCTTGATGACCCACGATAATCAGAAAGCGGTCAGTACCTACGACGTCATTTTGGAAGGGGAAGGCGCCAGCGCGGACGTCGTCTCCCGTTCGGTGGCAAAAGGGGACTCGTTCCAGAAATTCGACGCCAAGATCACCGGCAACGCCCCTTGCTACGGGCATACGGAGTGTGATTCCATCATTATGGATAACGGCAAGATCCTCGCCGTGCCGGGCTTGCAGGCGAATCACGTGGACGCCTCGCTCCTGCACGAAGCGGCGATCGGCAAGATCGCGGGTGAGCAGATCATCAAGCTGATGACGCTCGGACTCACGGAACAAGAAGCGGAAGAGCAGATCGTGAGCGGCTTCCTTCGTTAAGTAATAATCGGGAATGCGGCATCCTTCAAGCGGTTGACACCCCGCCGACAGTTGCCTTATAATGTTCCCGCCAGAGGTGAATATATGTATAAGATCATTACCAAGAAAAGTTTGAATCCCACCGTCACGATGATGGAGATCGAGGCGCCCCTCGTCGCCAAGAAAGCGAAAGCGGGGCAGTTCATCATCCTTCGTGTCGATGCAGAAGGCGAGCGCATCCCCTTAACCATCGCGGGAACGGACACCACGCGCGGCACCGTCAAGATCATTTTCCAGATCGTCGGCGCCACCACGGAGAAGCTGAATCATAAAGAGCAGGGCGAGTCCATACAGGATTTCGTCGGACCGCTCGGAATGCCTACTCATATCGAAGGTCTCAAGAAGGTGTG
>JAFTBD010000157.1 GCA_017455385.1 Clostridia bacterium | reverse complement strand
GAGATATTTCCCGAGTCGGGGATCATTTGCTTGCAGGTCTTCGCGGTTCTTGAATTGGGCTCCGAACGCCGTAAAAAGGTTGTGGTGCGGGATGAACCTGTCTCCCTTGAGTTCCCCTAAGCGGACGCCTTCCGAAAGGTAACGTACGGGGACGGTGCGGGAGAGGGGATGGGTGGCGTAATAGCTCTCGCCCTGTTTCACGATCGAGGGGAGATCCACGTCTGTATATCGGTCGGTGAAATCGCGTATTTTGCGCAATTCGTTGACGGTCACTTTGGATGGGATGCTCTTTATATGGGTGAGCGCCTCGCCCTCTTTGCGGAGGACGGCGAAGAACTGCCCTTCGCCCGCCGAAACGTGCGGATAGAAACGGCGCATCCGTGCGTCCCCGTTCGCGCCGCCCGTGGTGTACGGGATGACGGCGGGATCGGGATCCGCGAGGGTCATACCGTGCTCGCGTATCAGGTATTCGACGATGTCTTCGTCCTCCTCCGTCGCGTACGTGCAGGTGGAATAGAGAAGGGTGCCGCCTTTTTTCAGCGCGGGAAGGACGGCGCTCAGTATCTCTTTTTGCCGTTCTGCGTTCATCTCGTTGATACCCTCGTTCCAGGCATCCACCGCGGCTTGTTCCTTGCGGAACATCCCTTCGCCGCTGCAAGGCAGATCGGCGATAACGGTGTCGAAGGTCTCGGGACAGTACCGCCCGAGGTCTCGCGGGGAGAGGGAAGTGACCGCGACGTTCGTCAGCCCCAGTCTTTCTACGTTTTGGAGGAGTATTTTCGCTCGTGAAAAGGTGATCTCGTTCGCGACGATGAAAGAGTCTTTGGAGCGTAGCGCGGCGGCGATGGTCTTCCCGCCCGGTGCGGCGGCGACGTCCAAGACTCTCTCTCCGACAGAAGGGAGCGCGGCGACTGCGCTCATCGCCCCGGGGTCTTGCATATAATACAGCCCCGCCGCGTGATAGGGATCCCCTCCCACTTTCTCTTCCGAGAAGAGACGTCTTCCCGCGGAGAAGTAGGGGATGGGCTCGATGGGGAGCGAGAAGAGGGCATCGAAGTCCGCTTCTCGTATCTTTACTGTATTGATGAGAAGACCGCGAGAGGGCGGCTCGTCGAAGGTGGCGATATAGTCGTCGTAACGGTCGCCGAGGAGGCGGCGCATCCGACGAAGGTACGCTTCGGGGAGAACTGTCATACGTCTATACTACCACGAACGGCGCGGATTATCAAGTTCAAGGCGGGAGATTTCATCGCGCCCGAGGAATGTCTCTTTTTGTCGCAAATCGTCGAAAAAGTTCTCTTCCCCATACTTCGACTTTCTTCGACATTCTTTTCCCTTGCGGGGCGTGCGAGGTCGAAATATAATGAGGGTACTTTATCGTTTCGAGGTATGATATGGAGAAATGCGGATCGGAACTGCGCAGACTCGCGCGGTCGGCGAAAAACAGAATGAAGCACGGCTATTGGCGGGGTGCGACGGATCTCGCGCCCGTGGCGGAAGAGGGACGCATCGGCTACGCCCTCGAGGAGGAGATGTACGCCAAGGTGCGCGCCATGCTCAGCGAGAATGAATGCGTGATCGATCCCATCGGGCGTTTGATGGATCACGACGCATACCGAGAGATGTCCCCGAGCGCGAAGATGCGTTATGTGCTGGAACTCTCCAAAATTTACGTTCGGCTGAAAGAACGCTATTATCGGGAGAAGAGCCGCAAAGGGAACTGAAGCGCGTAGGCGCTTTCGGCGCGTTCGCCGTGCATTGCTCTTAAAGAAGCACGGATCGATGTCATTCGGGTATGGTCGTATGGCGTCCCTTATTCCGAATTCCGCATTAAAGCGTATCGTTGCCTCAATTCCGAATTCCGCATTCCGAATTCCGAATTAAATCGTAGAGTTGCCTTGCACGCTTCGCGAACGATGTTGTCTGGCGACAAACGATGTTTTGCCATTGCAAAAACGATGTGCGCCACAAGGCGCAACGATGTTGCACTGTTTGCAAATTGCGGTGACGCTGTCGCGATTTATTTCACAGAACGCGGATCGGATCTCACAAACTCCTCGCTATTCGACTACGTCTCTACGCGGACCTTCGGTGCGGGATGACGAAAAAAAGTATCTGCGTCGCAGACTGTCCGCTATTCCGCATTCCGCATTCCGAATTCCGCTTTCGCGAAGCGTTCAATTCCGAATTACTTTTATTTGACTTTGCGTGCGTACGCGTTTATAATTAAGTCATAATGCGATACTTTAAGTAGTATCGACGAAGGAGGAACGTATGAAGATAGCGATCGGTTGCGATCACGGCGGCATCGTCTTGAAGCCCGCCGTTACGGCATATCTGGACTCAAAGAAGATCGAGTACGTCGATCTCGGCACCTACACGACGGATAGCGTGGATTATCCCGTCTATGCGAAGAAGGTCGCGGAGGCAGTCGCCTCGGGCGAATGCGACAAGGGCATCCTTCTCTGCGGCACGGGCATCGGCATGTCCATCGCCGCCAATAAGGTCAAAGGCATCCGCGCGGCGGTGCTCAGCGACGAATTCTCCGCGGCGGCGTGTTCCGCGCACAATAACGCGAACGTGCTCTGCTTGGGCGGCAGGATCCTCTCCCCCGAGAAGGCGACGAAGCTCGTCGACTTGTGGCTCACTACCCCCTTCGAAGGCGGTCGTCACGTCCGTCGTTTGGACGAGATCGCCGATCTGGAGAAATAATATGTTGCAGGAAACGATGAAGGAGATCATGTCCGCCGAGACGGAAGCGGAAGAGATCGTCGCGGCAGCCACCCTCGAAGCGAAAGAGATCGTGGCGGCGGCAGAACGTGAGAGGGAAGCCATCCTTCTCGCCGCGAAGAAGGAAGCCTCGGAGCTGATGCGCACCCTCGAAAGCGAGACGCAGGCGGCGGCGAAGGCGGACGCGGACAGGATCATTGCGGAAGGCACTGCGGCGGCGGAGGCGGCGTATAAGGCGGCATCCGAGCGCGTATCTTCTGCGGCAGACAGGATAGCGGACGAAGTTTTCAGGAAATATGGCGTTACTTCCCTTTAAAAAGCTGACACTCATCGCACACTCGGCGAACGCCGAGGAAGTGCTCACCCTCCTTTCGCGCACAGGTAGCGCGGAGGTCATCTCCACGTCGGAGATCGAGGGTTGCGCGCGCGGTGACGCCGCCTCTCGTGAGGAATACGCGGACAAGAAGCTGGCGGAGCTCTCTTTCGCCTTTGACTTCTGGCGAGCGGAGAAGGTCAGGCTCGGGAAGATCGTGAAGAAACAGTCCGAAACGAATAAAGTCACGGACTATCAACCGAAAAAGGTCCCTTTATTGGAGAAGATACGCGCCCGTAAGCCCGACGTTTCTTTCGACACGTTCGACCGTATCACGGAGGACAGCGAGGACGTTTGGGACGTGGTCCGCAGGCTCCAAGAGATCGTCACGGAGGAGACCGAGCTCAAGGGCGAGAGCACGAAAAATGCCGCGCTGAAAGAGCAGCTACGTTTCTTCGAGGACGTCGACCTTCCCTTTACGGAGGTGAAGAGCACGAAGCGTGTGGAATGTATGCTCGGGCTCATGCCGACGGATGCATACGCCGCGCTTGACACCGCGGATATGCCCTGTTTGTGGGCGGAAGACTTCGGCAGTCGTCAGCGTATGACCACGGTCTTTTTCGCCTATCCCTCGGCGGAAGGGGAAGCGTACCGCGACAAGCTCGTCGCACAAGGTTTCGCGAAGACGAATTTTAATTTCCCGATGACGGCGAAGGAGAAGATCGCGGAGCTCGACAAACGGGAGCAGGAGATCTTCCGCAAGATGATCGCCCTCGGCGAAGAGGCGGTCGCGTACGAGGACGAAGTGCGCGGCAAGATGGAGATCTTATACGACTATTACCGCGTGGAGCAGGAGAAATGCGCCGTGCTGGACGGCACCTTCTCCTCCAAGAGCACCATCGTCATTACGGCATGGGTGCCCGCGCATATGCAAGATGACACGGAAAAGGCCCTCTCCGAGTCCGGCATCGTTTATTACAGCATTTACGAAGACCCGAAAGAGGGGGAGGCGTATCCCACCCTCTCGAAGAATAATCCCGTCGTGACGCCTTACGAGGGGATCACCAATATGTATAGCGCACCCTCTCCGCGTGAGATCGATCCGAATCCTTTCGTGGCGTTTTTCTATTTCTTAATGTTCGGAATGATGGTCTCCGACGCGGCGTACGGCATCATTCTCGCGCTCTGCGGCTTCGGGCTTTACGCGCTGAAGAAGCCTCGGAAGGGCGAAGGTCAGCTCCTTCTCATCATCGGGATGGGCGGCGTCTCCACCTTCATTTGGGGCGTGATGTTCGGCGGCTATTTCGGCGAGAGCTTCTTCCCTCCCGTGATGTTCAACCCGATGAACGAGCCTTTGAAAATGCTCATTTTATCCGTCGGGATCGGTTTTTTCCAGATCCTATTCGGTATGGGCATCGCTTTCGTGCAGAAGTGTAAGAATAAAAAGCCCGTTCTTGCCGTCTTCGGCGAGGGCAGTTGGTTTGTCTTGTTCATCGGACTCGGGCTCTTCGTTGCGAGCGGTATGATCGAGGGAATGGCGGCGGCGAAGCTCCCCGCCCTCATCGTGCTCGCCGTAGGCGGCGCGGGCGTTCTCATCGGCGGTGCGCTCGGGAAGAAGGGCGTGAAAGGAAAGCTCATCGGCGCATTTGGCAACGTATATAACGTGACGGGATTTATGAGCGACATCCTTTCTTACTGTCGTCTCTTCGGTCTCGGTCTTGCGACCGGCGTCGTCGGCATGGTGGTGAATCTCATCGCGGGCATTCTCCGCGACCTCATTCCCGTTATCGGCTACGTGCTCTTCGTGGTGGTCTTGGTCGTCGGACACGTATTCAATATCGCCATCAATACGCTGGGTGCCTATGTGCACGACAGTCGTCTGCAATATGTGGAATTCTTCTCTCGCTTCTATACGGGCGGGGGACATATATTCAAGCCTATGGGCTCAAGTATCAAATACATCCATTTAAGCAATAAAGGAGGAAATCAATCATGACTTTAGGCACTTTTTTGGCAATACTCGGCGCGGCGCTCGCGGCGGGACTCGCAGGCATCGGCTCCGCCATCGGCGTCGGTATGGGCGGTCAGGCGGCGGCTGGCGTGACGAGTGAGGATCCGGACAAGTTCGGTAGCTGCCTCATCTTGCAGCTTCTTCCCGGTACGCAGGGCATTTACGGACTGCTTATCGCCTTCATCGTCTTCATTAAGCTGAATGTCTTCGGCGGCATCCGTGCCATCGAGATGGCAGAGGGTCTCGGCATCCTTGCGGGTTGCTTCCCCATCGCGATCGTCGGCTTCATCTCCGCCATCCATCAGGGCAAGGTCGCGGTCAGCGGCATGGCTCTTGTGGCGAAGCGTCCCGAAGAGCAGAGCAAAGCGATCGTTATGGCGGTCATGGTCGAGACCTATGCGATCTTGGCGCTTCTCGTGTCCTTCCTCGCGGTCTTCTTCGCGATCTGATTATGGCGAAGCAGGAATTATTGGATAAGATCCTCTCGGACGCTCGCACGCGCGCAGAGGAACTGAGAGCCGAGGCGAAAGCGAAAGCGGACGCCCTTCTGGCTGCCGCCGCGGAGGAGAGGGCGACCTTTCTCTCGAACGTGCGGAAAGTGTCCGCCGCATCTGCGCCCGACGTCTTGAAACGGGCGAGGGCGATGGCGGAGCTCGAAGTGCGCAAGGTGCATCTCGCGCGGAAACAGGAGGTGCTCTCCGCCGCGTACGAGAAGTCTTACGCCGCGATCACCGCCGACAAGCGGTATCCCGCGCTCCTTGCGAATATGATCACAGCCGCCGCAGAAGCGGGGGACGAAGTGATCTTCGCCGCGTCGGATGCGGGCGTGGAGCAGAAGGACGTCATCGTCGCCGCCATGAAGGCGAAAAAAGTCACGGCAAGTAAAGAAAAAGGCGCTTTTCGCGGAGGGATCGTCCTTCGCGGACAGGCGTGCGATAAGAACCTTACCCTCGAATTGGAGCTGGATTCTCTGCGTTCGTCCGGGCAAGTGAAATACGAGGATCTCTTTAACTGAAATGGATGCGGGACTTCTCTATCAAAACGCGAAGATAAAGTCCAAAGAGTCTGAGCTCTTTACGCGGGACAAGATGCAACGTCTGTCCGACGCCGCCACGGCGGAGGAAGCGTTGCGTATCCTCCAAGAGAACGGCTACCCCGCGGGCACGGATCCCGTCGAGGTGCTCGCCGCGGCGGAGAGGGAAGCGACCCTCTTTTACAAGAGCGCGGTCGTCTCGGGCTACGGACTGGAGCTCTTCCTCTTGCCTCTTGACTAT
>JAFTBD010000156.1 GCA_017455385.1 Clostridia bacterium | reverse complement strand
GTAGTTAGCGCCGCAGATGCGCCCTTATACGCCTTCGGCTAAAATATGTGTTCCCAGTGAAAGGCGAGTATATGCGGGGTGTTCGCGCACATTTCCAGTATGATCTCCACTGTCGCCGTCGCCGATTTGTCGTCTTTCGCTTCGATATACCCGATGAGTTCCGCGATCCTGAGCACCATTTCCTTGGTCTCGTTATGCGGCGTGACCGCCTCGAGGAAACTGCGATCTCTGAGCCATCCTTCTTTCAGCTCTTCCGCGGCGGAGAGGGCGCTCGTGACGTCTGCCGATATGGCGGCTTTCACTTCTTCCGCGCGGCTTCGCGTTCGGTCGTATAATTTCACGATATAGATCTGTTCGAAAACTCCAAAGCCTACGATGAGGAGTAGGACGCTGATCGCGAGGATGAGTCGTCTCATATCGTCTCCTCCGTGACAGCGTCCCCCGTATAAGGCTGTAGGTAAACTTTCTTTTGCTTATCCACGGTGAAGAGCAGGACGTCGTCTCGCCTCAAAGAATGCCTCTCGAGCAGGGCGTCTACAGCTTCCTCGGTCGTTCCCGTGAGGGTCAGATTCTCCGAGAAGAGATTCCCTTCGCAAATGATGGGGTAGGGCATTTCGGTCTTCTCCACGTTAAGCGACATATCCGATGGGGTCACGGGCGCGTATTTGCTCTTCGGCAGTACGCTGAGGGTACCATTCGTCTCCATAATGGCATAAGCGACCTCGCCGGGATAGAAATACCCCGCGGCGCGCAATGCGTGCAAGAGGTCGGTCACGTTCATATCCAATTTGTCGAGGAGGCGGTGATCGATGCCGCGCGGCGAGATGATGACGACGGGAACTCCGTTCAGGAAACGATTGAACTTATGATTCTTGCTCGCGAGCTTCGTGATGGCGATATGCAGGATGAACATCGTGAACATCGGGATGATGCCGTAGGAGAGGGGAATGGAGGTGTCCGACATAGGGATGCAGGCGAGCTCCGCGACGATGAGGGTGATGACGAATTCAAAAGGTTGCAATTCCGAGAGCTGCCGCTTCCCCATGAGGCGCATGATGAAGAGCAGGAAGATGTACGTGATGATGGAACGAATGAATACGGTCAGCATACCGACAGTTTGTGCAGAGGGTATGAGATTATTCCGCGCCGAGCGTTCGTATTTTTCGATGTGACCGAAGAATAAATGGAGAAATGTGACGAGCTGAATTCGTCATTATCATATAACATTGCATAGGACTGCATTCCATCAGACAAAACCTCCGAGATGACGGACAAATTCCGACATAAAATGTCACAAGAGGTCTATTTCGGCGCTATGGATCAAGTCTTGTATTTACTCCTAATTATCGGATATTATGAAAGAAATACGAATTTATAATAGTGCGCTCCGACTCTTATTTCGATTTTCCCGCTTCGTCTTGAGCATATAACACTTTTTCGCGAAATGGGATTTTTCTGGCACACACGGATTGACTTTCCGAAGAGATATGTTATAGTTGGATTGTGAACATATGTTCGTATTACTCATCGCAAAAATTCAGAATAGGAGGTCAACATGGAAGACAGAGAATTGGTCGTGAAAGCGCTACTCGAATGCTATCCGTATATAGACGATATGTGCGATACGCTCACGCGTATGACAGAGAAATGCGTCGCGGATGGATATTACGCCGTTTTTATGGATGAACAGATGAGACTGTACGAAAAGATCATGAAATACAACGCTCGCAGAAGCGGATTATATAGGATAAAGAATATTTTGGAGGCGGGGACGGGCGGACGAATGCCGCTGCTTCGTGCCCGCTTTATGGACGGAAAGAGCGCGGCTGTCATTGCCTCGGAAGGGGAGATCCCGTTGCGTACGGTGTATCGACGGCTCCAAACGGGGGTCTCGGCGCTCGCCGCTGTCTTGGAGAAGATGGGCTACGATAAGAAGCACATTTTGAAAGAATTCGGGGATGAGCCCCTCTTCTCGGCAATGCTGAAACGTGTCATCGACGAAGACGATGAAGTCGCCCGCGTCAATCAGGCGGTCAAGCGAACGAATATCGCTCCTTTCGGGGAGATCACCCTCCGTAGTAATCGTCGTAGTCGTCCTCGTCGCGATAAGGACGACCGCGCTTCCGCGTAGCCGCGTGACGTTTCCGAGGCTTGAAGAGCAGGAATAGGATGACGACGAGGGGCACGATCATCCCCACGATGAGGAGGATCCTGAGGATATCCACGCCGCCGCTCCGTTCCTCGCTCTTCGAGGCGGTCCCTTCCTCGCTTGCGGGGACGCTCGTCTCGACGACGCTATTTGGATGGATGGGGGCGAAGGTGCTCTCGAGGAGACTGAGGTTATTGGTCAGCGAACAATGCAGATAATACATCTCGTTGGCGTATAGCACCGCGAACCACACGGCGGTATCGTAGGAGCCTTTGTCCCCATTCACCTTCCCGAGATAGGTGAGGGAGAGTCCGCTCGCGGAGATCGCCGTTTCAGCGGTGAAACTCGGCGCGGTGTAGAGGCAGGTATTGACGTGAGCGGTGACGGTCTGTGCGGTATAATAGGGATTCGCGACGTCCGAGACGGTGTCGCTCCCAACGTCGGACGCTTTCACCAGTCCACGCACCCCGTTATATTCGACGACGTGATAGTCGGGGGTATAGGAGAGGGAGATCACCTTGACGTAGAAGGTCTTCGGGATGGTGAATAGAGCCGCAGGCACCAGTTTGTCGGCGTATAAAGATACGTTGTCCCCGCCCACGCGAAGATATTCGGCGGCGGAGGCGTGCGCGAAGGCATGGATAGGCAGACAGGCGAAGGCGATGACGCTCGCCGCGAGAATGGTGAGGATGCGTCGCATAGGGCAATTATAGGATAAAAGGGTGCGCTTGCGTGCCTTTTTTTACGGGAAAGGTGGCGAGATATGGAGAATAAGAGCAAAACCGAGGAGATCGTGCGGCGATTGAGAGCCATCGAGCGCTTGCAGGCGTTTCGCGCCGCGCATGATAAGCTCGCCAAATACAATACGGGGGAGAAGGTGCACGAGAAGCAGATGACTTTTCACCGATGTCGCAAACGAAATCGTTGGGTCTTCGGCGGGAACCGCAGCGGGAAGACGGAATGCGGCGCCGTCGAAGCGGTATGGTGGGCGCGCGGCATCCATCCCTACAGGGAGAATCGGGAGAACGTCTGCGGCTGGGTGGTGTCCCCGACCTACGAGGTACAGCGGGAAGTGTCGCAGAGCAAGATATTATCTTATCTGCGCCCCGAATGGATCGTGGACGTGACCATGCAATCCGGGAGAAAAAGCAGCCCCGAGGGTGGCGTCATCGATTATATCACCGTCAAGAACGTTTTCGGCGGCGTGTCCCGCATCGGCTTCAAGAGTGCAGACCAAGGACGGGAGAAATTCCAAGGCGCGTCCCTTGACTTCGTGTGGTTCGACGAGGAACCGCCGAAAGACGTATATGAGGAATGCGTGATGCGCGTGATGGACCGAAAAGGGGAGATATGGGGCACGATGACCCCACTCAAAGGTCGCACCTTCGTCTACGACGAGATCTATCTCAATAAACGGCAGAACCCCGAGATATGGTGCATCACGATGGAGTGGGCGGACAATCCTTTCCTCGACAAAGAGGAGATCGAGCTCCTGACCGGCGCCCTCGACCGAGAGAGCGTGGAAAACAGGCGTTACGGCAAATTCTCGGAGGACGGCGGACTCGTCTATCCGGAATTCGATGAGAGCATCCACGTCGTCGACCCTTTCGAGGTGCCGAAAGAATGGTACGACACCATCTCGATCGACCCCGGATTGCATAACCCCTTGTCGGCGCATTTCTACGCTGTGGACTATGACGGGAACGTCTACGTCATCGCGGAGCATTACGAGCGGGAGAGGGACGTGGACTATCACGCCGCGCGGATCAAGGAGATCGCGGACGCTCTCGGCTGGCACCGCGACCGAAACGGACGACTGCGGTGTATCATCGACTCGGCGGCGAGCCAACGGACGCTCGCGTCCCTGAAGTCGGTCGCCGACCTGTTTTACGAGAAAGATATCCTCTGCGACACGAACGTGAATAAGGATATGTGGTCGGGTATCGCGGCGGTGAAGGAACGATTCAAAGCGCGTCCGCCCCGCATCGTCATCTTCCGTAACTGCGTGCATATGATCCGCGAGATCAAAGGGTATCATTGGGGAAACGGCGATCTCCCCGTGAAGGAGGACGACCACGCGATGGACGAACTGCGTTATTACCTGATGAGCAAGCCGCAGGCGAAGCGCCTTCCGAAGCGGGAGGAGCCGCCGTGGGAGAAATATAAAAACAGATTGATCGCGATACGGAAGCGACAAGGCAAGGTGTAGAAAAGGTCTTCTCTTGAGGACTTTTTTCTTGCCGAAGGAACGGAAGTGGAGATATGGACGAAAAAATAGTGCGTTCTTTATACAAGAAGGCGGTCGGCTACACCGTGAATGAGAAAACGTTGGAGTATTCGCCCGAGGGCGACGTAGTGAAGAAGAAAGTCACGACCAAGCATTACCCGCCGGACATAGCCGCTCTGAAAGCGTATCTGGAGTTCATCTCGGAGGGGGAGAGCCTCGAAAAGATGAGCGACGACGAATTGGAGAGCGAGAAAGTAAGACTACTGAAAGTATTGGAGGAGATGAAAGATGGAACTGGTGAAACTGAACGTTAGAGCGCGATGCGATATGGGACTGTGTAAAAATATCGCGTCGTACAGCATTTCGTCCGGTGGGGCGAAAGCACATCTGCCTTGGCGACGCGAGGCGGGCGGGACGTATATCTGCGAGGATTGCCTGAAAGCGCTGTATGTCGCCATCGGCAAAGTATTGGTGCCGAAGAGCCCCGACAACATGATCAAGAAAGCGATCAAAAGGAGAGAGAACGATGAGAAATAAGGTGGATAACGCGGATCTCGTCAGCGAGGTCAGAGAGGACTTCGAGAGGCGCCGCGAACAGAGACGCAGTCTCGAAATGCAATGGCGACTGAACCTGAATTACGTGATGGGCAACCAGTATTGCGAGATCGGACAGAATGGCAGCATCGAGGATTACGGCAAGCAGTATTTCTGGCAACAGCGTGAGGTGTATAACCACACCGCCACCATCTTGGAGACCCGTATCTCCAAGCTCGGATCCATTAAGCTCGGTATGTCGGTGCGCCCCTTGACGTCGGATGAATCGGACAAGTCCGCCGCGGCATTCTCCGGCAAGATCATGAATTCGGTCTTCAATGAGTGCGATTTGCAACAGCTTGTCGGCGAGGCGTGTATGTGGAGCGAGGTGACCGGCACCGCGATCTATAAGGTGACGTGGGATACCACGAAGGGAAAGCGCGTCGGCAGGACGGAAGACGGAGACATTTACGACGGGGACGTCGCTATCGAGGTCGTGTCGCCTTTCGACATTTACCCCGACAGCGTGACCAATATGCACGTGGACGACTGCCGCAGTATCATCCATGCCAAAGCCTATACGGTGGAGGAGATCAAAGATATTTGGGGCGTCGAAGTGCCGAAAGAGGATCTGACGGGATTCACCGTCACGGGCGGCAGGACGATCGGCGGGCTCGGCTATACGGGATACGTGCAGGGGCTGGCGAATGCCGATCTCGACCACCACGCGATGGTCATCGAGCGCTATGAACGCCCGAACGGAAGCTATCCCGAGGGCAGGCTGGTCATCGTGGCGGGGGACAAAGTCGTCTATGACGACAAACTTCCTTACGTCAATAAAGAGGGAGGCACTCGCGGCTATCCTTTCGCCAAACAGACATCGATGGTGGCGCCGGGGAGTTTCTTCGGGACGTCCATCGTCGAGAGGATGATCCCCATCCAACGCGCCTTCAACGCGGTGAAGAATCGCAAGCACGAGTACCTGAATCGTATGACGATGGGGGTACTCGCGGTGGAAGACGGGAGCCTCGACGTGGAGGATCTCGAAGAGGACGGACTCTCGCCCGGCAAGGTGCTCATCGTCAGGCAGGGAGGCAGGATGCCGCAGATGCTCGAACTCGGTTCCGTGCCCACCGAGCTCGTCCGAGAAGAGGAGAGGCTCCTCGATGAATTCACCATCATCAGCGGTATCAGCGACTTGATGAAGTATTCGCAGGCGCCCTCCACCAATACCAGCGCGAAGGCGATCGCTCTCTTGATGGAGCAGGACGAATCCCGTCTCTCTATGACCGCGACCGAGGTGCGCTCGGCGGTGAAGGAAGTGGCGAAGCAGGTCTTGCGCCTCTATAAACAATTCGCGGTGCGGGCGAGGATGAAGCGTATCGCGGGGGAGAACGGCGAGATCGAGCTCAGGTATTTCGACCGTAACGACATCAGCTCGGACGACGTGGTCTTCGACGCAAACAGCGACATTTTGGAGTCCACCGTGTCGAGAAGGAATATGGTCATTCGGCTTCTCGAGCTCGGCATCCTCGGCGACGAGAACGGGCGTTTGTCCTCTGCGAATAAGCAGAAGGTCTTGGAGATGCTCGGTTTCGGCAACTGGGAGAGCGCACGCGAGGTGGACGACCTCCACGTCAAGAAGGCGAAAGAGGAGAATGAAGCGGTGAAAGAAGGCGCGATCGCCGTTGAGGAAGTGGATGATGACGATCTGCACCTCAATGAGCACGTCAAAGCCGTCGTCTCGAAAGAATACGCCCTCGACGAGAAGGCGAAAGAAAGGATGCTCGCGCACATCCGCGATCATAAACGTAAGAAAGCCATTGTGAGAGAAATGGAGAATAGCGCTTCGGCGCGATAAAAGGAGGTAATTATGCAGGAAAATATGGAACAAACGGCTATTTTGCCCGAAGAAACGCATTCCGATGAGAGTGCGACGGATAACGAAAGCACCGTCTCCGTAGGTAAGTTCGCGAATAGTGAAGAGCTACTCAAGGCGTATAACAGTTTGCAATCGGAATTCACGAAGAAATGTCAGCAGTTGAGAGCGTTGGAAGCGAGAAGTGAGACGCCGCCCGCGGCAAGTGAGGCGGATGGATCAGCTCCTCTGTACGCCGGAGAAGAATGGGATGATAGAGTAGCTGACTTCGTGGAGAGATATCCGATCGCGCGGGAATACGCCGCCGAGATCAGCGAGGTGCTGAAAGAGGATCCCGAGCTCGCGAAGCAAAGCGGATGCTTGGAAGTCGCGCTCGGGAGAGCGGTGGCGAAGCACTACAGAACGCCCGAAAGCATGATGGAAGACGGAGAATTTCTCGACAGGTACGTTCTCTCGAACGGCAAGGTTCGCGACAAGGTCATCGAAGACTACCTGCGGGAACTCTCTCCGCTCGGCGACGCTCCGAAAACGATCCCGCATGGCGGGAGCGCCGCGATCATACTCCCTTCGAGAGCGAGGAGCATCGAAGAGGCGGGAGCCATGATGGAGAAAATGTTAAAAGACAGGAGGATATAAAATGGTTACTCTC
>JAFTBD010000155.1 GCA_017455385.1 Clostridia bacterium | reverse complement strand
TTTTAGGATAGTTGTTCAAAAAGCTTTAGAAAAAAGTGCGAGCGCTTAGTTGCGTTCGCACTTTTATGTTTAACCGGATCAAAGGGGATCGGTTTCTCCGTTTATCAGTTCGTCAAGGCTGATATCGAGGATGTGGGATAGTTGACGAAGTGCTTCGATGTTCGGCTCCGTGCGACCTTGCTCCCAATTTGCATAGCAACTTTCCACGACGCCGAGATGCCGAGCAACGTCTTTTTGCGTTAGACCGGAGAATTTCCTCGCGTTTTTGAGATTTATACAAAACTTTTTGTCCATAGTATTATTTTGTCAAAATACTAGACATTTTGTCTTGACACTAGATAAAATATGTAGTAAAATATAGGTAATAAAATTCGGAGGTCTTTTTATGGAATGGTTGTGGGTAATCGCGGCGGTCATTATCGTTGGGTTTATTGTTTTCAGAATTGTGGAAAGCAAGCTTAAAAGGAAATGCAAAAAGTGTAAAAACGAATTGAAATACGAGGACATCATAGATGCACATGAGTCATCGACAAAAATTCACAGGATACTTGGCATGTGGACGATCGCCGTTACAAAAATTCGCGTTACCTGCCAATGCCCGAAATGCGGAACGCAAAAGACGATGACGGTCAGCTTCAAATCCGCGGATCTTGATGAGTTTGAGACCTATGATTTGAACGAAAAGCTGTATAAGTGGTTCCAAAAATAAAAAGTAGCAAATAGCATATTGGCTGCGCCCGAAACCATATGGCGTTTCGGGCGCTTTTTTATCGGTCCGTCTATTGACTTGCCGCCACGGTGCGTGCTATAATGAATTTCCCTTTCCGCTCGGATGCGGGGAGGGATGGGACGAAAGAAAATGGCTTTTTGTTATTTGGACAGTGAGGCGGAGAAGGAAGGATTCGTTCTCGTAGATAGCCTCTTTATCGAGCATTATTTGCCTTATGCGGGGGAAGTGGAGCTGAAGGTGTATCTTTTCGGCTTGGATCTTTGCCGCAAGCGGGCGGAGAACGTCACCGTCACCGTATTCGCCGAGGATCTGAATATCTCGGAGTCGGACGTTCGTGACGCCTTCGCGTACTGGGAGAGGCAGGGGCTCGTGCGCGTGACGGAGGAGCCTTTCTCCGTGAAATATCTGTCCGTCAGGAGCCGTTTCGGGCTCTCCCGCACCTTCAAGAAGCAGAAATATGCGGACTTCAACCGTCACGTGGAGGAGCTCTTCGAGGGACGGGTGGTGACGCCGCAGGAATTTATGGAGTATTACACCATCATCGAGGACGGCAAATTGGAGCCGGACGCGATGCTCCTCATCATCAAGTATTGCCTCGGCTATTGCAGCAAGGATAATCCCGTCCGCTACATCCGCAAGGTGGCGACCAGCTTCATCGAGAGCGGCATCCGCACGGTGAAGGACGTGGAGGACAGGCTCCTTCGCGAAGAGGAATCCTCGCAGGATATCCGTCTGGTCTTGGGCGCCCTCGGCAGGACGTCCGCCCCCGAGCCCACTGACCGCCAGCTCTACGTCAAATGGACGACCAAGCTCGGCTTCACCAAGGAGGCGATCCTCGCCGCGGCGAAAATGGCGAAAAAGAAAGGCGGCATGGCGCGCCTCGACGAGATACTCGAAAGTTTCGCGAAGCGCGGTATCTATACGGCGGCGGACATTCTGGAAGAAGCCAAACGCCGCGAGGATATGATGGATATCGCCGTGCGGGTGAATAATAAGCTCGGCTTGTATTATCAAGACCTCAATACCGTCGTGGAGACCTACGTCGCCAAATGGGTGAAGATGGGCTTCTCGGCGAGCAGCCTCCTCCTCATCGCGGAGCGTTGCTTCCTCGACGACCTGCGCACCCTCAGCGCGATGGACAGGGAAGTGGAGGAGTATTTCGCCCTCGGCTACGTCTCTGAAGAGGCGGTGCGCGCCCGCATCAAAGACATCAAGAGAATGGACGAGGTGATGGGGAAGGTCATCCGTATCACGGGCAGCACCCGTAAGGTCCGAGAAAGTGACCGCGCCCTTTACCGCAATTGGCTCTCCTGGGGCTTCGACGAGGCTGCCATCTTGGAGGCGGCGGCTCTCGCGGTGAATAAGCCCTACGCCATCTCCTACATCAATCAGATCCTCTCCAATTGGAAAAATTCCGGTCGCACCGAGGCGCCGAGAGGCGAGGTGGCGGCGACAAACGTCGGCTACGATATGTCGGGCATCGACGAAGAGGCGCGCGAACGCAAACTGATGAAGGACAAGCAGTACGCCGCCTACGAGAAGGAGCGCCGCAAGCTCTCCATCGAGATCGCGAAGGTCATCAGCGAGGGCGGCATCCCCTCCGCCGACCAGTCCCGCCGCTACGACGAACTGGAACGCCTCATCCAAGAGCGCAAAAAAGAACTCGGCGTGGAGTGACAAAAAAGCGTGTTCTTCGTGAACACGCTTTCTCTGTGATAGAATGCTCTTGCGCATTGCAGATATCTCACGCATTACGTCAGGAATTCTCGTCCTTCGGCGCATCGGCGGGGACAGCCATCGGATCTGCGCCGACGGGTGATGACATCTCCCGCACGCCTTGCATGGCGCGGACCACTTCGCGGCGCTTATTGAATTCTTTCTTGAAGACTTTCATCGAGATGGGGGCGAAGATGGATAAGGTCACGATCTCCGCGATGGGGTAGGCGAACCACACCCATATATTGTCGGGGGTGGAGAGGAGGGCGAGGACGTAGGCGGCGGGGATGATGATGACCTGTCTCGAGATGGTGATGAGGAGCGACGTGAAGCCTCTGCCGATGGACTGCATCATCGTGGTGATGGAGATGCCGCCCGCGGCGAAGAGGAAGGAGATGCTGATGAAACGCATGGCACGAGGCCCCATCGCGACGAGGTTCGGGTCGTCATTGAACATCTGCATCAGGTATTGCGGAATGGACTGGAATAGGATGAGTCCGATCGCCATAAAGGAGAGAGCGAGGGTGAGCATGAAGCGGAAGGTCTCCGAGAAGCGGTCGCGGTAATAGGCGCCGTAATTGTAGCTCAAGATGGGCATGCCGCCCTGCGTGAGACCGAAGACGGGCATGAAGATGAATGACTGGAGCTTGAAATACACGCCGAGCACCGTGATGGCGTCGTCACCGAACCTTTTCAGCACGACGTTCACGATGATGGTGGTGAAAGAGGGGAGCGCCATGATGAGCATGGACGGGAAGCCCACGCGGAGGATGCGCCCCATGAACTTGAAAGAGGGACGGAACCCGCGCTCGAAGATCTTGACGTCCTGTTTGCGGAAAAGGAGCATGCTGAGGGAGAATGCCATCGCGCACATCTGACCGATGACGGTGGCGATCGCCGCGCCCTTCGCGCCGAGGCGGGGGAAGAACCCGATGCCGAAGATGAAGAAAGGATCGAGGATGATATTCACCACCGCACCGATGAGCTGGGTGAACATCGGCACGCGCATATTGCCCGTGGCTTGCAATATCTTGCTCGTGGACAGCTCGATGAGCATGCCGAAGGAGAAGATCATACAGGTGGAGAGATAGGAGACGCCCATGTCGCGGACGCTCTGATCCTCCGTGTAAGAGTACACGAAAGGTTTCACGATGGTGAGGCCGAGCACGATGGCGATGACGATGGCGATGCCCACCATGAAGAGACCGTTCTGCGCGGCGCGGTTCGCGCGGTCGTTCCTGCCTTCACCGAGGCTCTTGGAGATATAAACGCCCGTGCCCACGCCGATGCCGATGCCGAGCGCGCCCACGAGGAGCTGAAGCGGGAAGACGATGGAGACCGCCGTCAGCGCCTCTTTGCTGAAATGTCCGAGGTACAGGCTGTCCACGACGTTGTAGACGGCTTGGACGAGCATGGAGAAGATGGCGGGTAGGCTCATCGAGATCAAGAGTTTTTTGACAGGCATCGTAGCCATTTTTTTGGAGCGAAGGTCTTCCATAATGAGTGAATTATACCGAATGCGCCGCCTTTCGTCAAGCGTGTGCGCGGGGAAGGGAAGAAAAAATTCTTCCCTTTCGGTGGCGGGCGGCGGCGAGCAGGGCGTTTTCTGTTGATAAGGGCGGCGAAACGCGCTATAATTGAATTATGGAAAAAAGTGACGACAGACTGCGGATACTGATCGGCGAGGAGGGCATTGAGCGCCTTCACGCCTCCAAAGTGACGGTGTGCGGCATCGGCGGCGTGGGCGGCTACGCGGCGGAAGCGGTGGCGCGCAGTTTCGTCGGGCGCATCGTCCTCGTGGACGGCGACGTCGTCCAACCCAGTAATCTTAATCGCCAGATCGTCGCCACCGAGGCTACGATAGGGCAGAAGAAAGCAGACGCGATGAAAGCGCGTTTGTCCCTTGTGAACTCCCTTGCGGAGGTCACGGCGGAGAGCGTCTTCATCACGCCCGAGAACGTGGGCGGATTGCCTATATGGGACTCGGACGTCATCATCGACGCGATAGACGACGTCACGGCGAAAGTCGCTCTTATTCGCGAAGCGAAAACGCGCGGCGTGAAGATCGTCAGCGCGATGGGTGCGGCGAACCGCGTCGACCCGATGGCATTCAAGGTGGCGGATATCTCCGAGACGCATACCTGTCCCCTCGCGAAGAAGATGCGTCGTGAGCTCGCCGCCTGCGGGATCACCGACGGTGTGACGGTGGTCTTCTCCACCGAGAAGCCCGCTTCCTTCGGCGGCGCGCTCGGGTCGAATGCCTTCGTCCCCGCAGCGGCAGGGTTGACGGTCGCGTCCGCAGCCTTCAGCAAACTGCTCGAAGCAAACGAAAAATAGGGATTGACTTGTATACTCTCAGGTTTTATAATAAATATTACTATGGATTACACGAAATATTTGAATCATAAGATCGTAGAACTCAAGCCCTCCGGGATCAGGAAGTATTTCGACATCGCGGCGACGATGCCGGATTGCATTTCTCTCGGCGTGGGCGAGCCGAATTTCGTCACCCCGAAAGAAGGTATCGACGGCGGCGTGCGTTCTTTGCTCGCAGGACATACGCATTATACCTCTAACGGCGGCATCATGGAGCTCCGCGAGTTGATGAGCTACTATATCCACAAGAAATACGCGCTGGAGTACGACCCTTCCTGTGAGATACTCCCCACCATCGGCGTTTCCGAGGCGGTGGATATCACGATGCGCGCTCTCTTGAACCCGGGGGACGAAGTGCTGGTGTCCGATCCTTGTTACGTATCCTATTATCCTGCGGTTACGATGGCGGGCGGCGTGCCCGTCGTGGTGGAGACCAAGCAGGAGACGAATTTCATTCTGACGCCCGAAGCCTTGGAAAAAGCCATCACGCCCAAGACCAAGGTGCTCTTGATGTGCTATCCCAATAATCCGACGGGCGCCATCATGACCCGTGAAGAGCTCGAAGCCATCGTCCCCGTCATCAAGAAGCACGACCTCATCGTCGTGACGGACGAGGTGTATTCCGAGCTGACTTACGGCGGCAACAAGCATACGTCCATCGCCGCCCTCCCCGGGATGAAAGAGCGCACCATCCTGCTCAGCGGATTCAGCAAGAGCTTCGCGATGACCGGTTGGCGTCTCGGCTACCTCGCCGCGCCGAAGGAGATCTATCAGCAGGTGTATAAGATCCACCAATTCGCCATCATGTGCGTGCCCACCATGGCACAGGAAGCCTTGATCGCCCTCTTGAAGCACGGCTTCGAGACCGACTTCGACTTCGTGGAAGAGATGCGCCTCGAGTACGACCGCAAGCGTAAATATCTCTATAAGACGCTCATCGATATGGGGCTCGATTGCTTCGAGCCGAAGGGCGCGTTTTATATCTTCCCGCAGGTCAGCCATCTCGGGGTGAACGACGAGGAATTTGTGGAGCGTCTCCTCTTCGAGAAGAAGGTCGCCGTCGTGCCGAGCAGTGCGTTCAGCGAGACCGATCGCGGTCACGTGCGTATCAGCTACGCTTACAGCATGGAGAGGCTGGAGCGCGCGATGGAGAGAATGGAAGGATTTGTCACGGAATTGAAAAAAGGTCTGTGAAACCCTTGTTTTTTCCGAAAAAAAAGAATATAATAGTTTCTGTACCAATGCTAATGTGGCTCAGCTGGTAGAGCAGTTCACTCGTAATGAACAGGTCGCCGGTTCGAATCCGGCCATTAGCTCCAAAAAAGGCAGTCTTCGGACTGCCTTTTTTGGAGCTATATCAAATTCGCTCGCGGATTTGATTATAATATGAGCGAAGCGAATTATAATTCGAGCCGAGCTGCGTTGGGGTCCCGAAAAATAGATAGATTTTTGGGGGTATTGCAGCCGTAGGCGAGTTATCATACGGCGGAGCCGTCATATAATTTCCGCGAATTTGAATGATAATTCGGGCTCAGCCCTCAAATGATAATGCCTTGCGGCAAATGATAATTCGGGCACAGCCCGCAAATGATAACGTCGCTCGCAAGGATGCTCCGCTCGAATTCTTCACAAGGATTGATAAAAGCCCTTTTATATGTTATAATTTCTTTATGAAAAAGAATAAGTTACTGGAAATGGCGCAAACGTTTGCGGTCGAAATGATCGGTGTGGCAAAGGATTTGAAGTGCCTCGGGGAAAGGAATATCGCCGATCAAATCGAGCGTAGCGGCACAAGCATTTCCGCTAATATAGCCGAAGCAAATCACCCGCAGAGCCGTTTGGATATGATCTCGAAATTTGAGATAGCACTTAAAGAAGCGAACGAAACCGAGAATTGGCTGATCGTGAGCCATGATGCCGGATTGATCGAAGAGGGATTGTTTTCAAACTTGCATAAACAGTTGATCCAAATTAAGATCCTCCTCATCTCCTCCATTCGCACGTTGAAGGAGACGAAATAGGTGGGAGAAGGATCGTCGGACGCTAGCTGTAAGTATCGCAGTATCATCATAGGGGGCAGCATGAGAAAAAGGACATCTATCATTATCATTTGTTTGTTTATCGCGCTATTATGTATTGGGCTCGCGGCTTGCGTCGGGCAGGAAGGGGAAACGGAGGAGCAGTTTGCCTTTTCTTTGCTTGATGACGGAACGTATAAGCTATCTGCTGCGCGTCAGGATCTGCCTGCGAAGATAGTGATCCCGGAGAGTTATCAGGACAAGCCCGTCACACGGCTCGATCCGTACGCTTTCCAAGATTGTACGACGATGGAAGAAGTCACGGTGCCAAGCAGCGTGAGGATTATCGGTCTCGGCGCATTCAAGGGGTGCACTTCGCTTTCGAAAATTGAGATACCTTTTGTGGGCAGAGCAGAAGATGCGGATATGGATGCATTCTTCGGCTTTATATTCGGCGGGACGCAGGACGATAACAGTCTCGTACCTGCGTCTTTGAAGACGGTGGTCGTCACGGGTGGCGCGATCATAAAAACGGATGCGTTCGCTTTCTGTCAAACTATCACCTCCGTGACTCTTCCCGACACCATGACAACGATCGGGATGGAGGCTTTTATGTATTGCAGGGATTTGACCGAAGTTTATCTCCCGAAGAGCTTG
>JAFTBD010000154.1 GCA_017455385.1 Clostridia bacterium | reverse complement strand
GGAGGAGCTCGCCGAGCTCATCAATTTCGACAACGTGACCGTCAGCGAAGAAGAGCGCCAAGAGGCGATGCAGGCGGAGGATATCAACGTCCTCACCTACGGCAAGGAGCAGATCAACGACTTGCTGAATGACAAGCTCACGCCCGCTCAGCTCGAACAAGAGATGGCAGAAGCCGTGCCGCCCGTTCCCGAAGTGGGCGAGGTCGGCTATGAAGAGCTCGGTCAAGACGCCGAAGAGGTCACCTTCGAACTCGACGAAGAAGCCGAGGCAGAAGAAGCCGCCGAAGAAGCGGCAGCACAAGAGGCTGCCATGCAGCCTGCCGAAGGCGAAGAAAGCGCAGAAGAGCCCGCTGCCGCCGCAGACGCCACGACGGAAGGTGCCGCATCGGCAGACGACGAATGGAGCTTTATCGATTCTTTGCAAGTGGAGACTCCCAAGACCGCTACTCCCGCTACCGTCCTTCCCACAGAGCCGGAGGATCGCGAGAACGTAGCCGTTTCGAGAGCGGAACGCAAGGCGTACAAGCAGAGACTCAAAGCCGAGAAGAAGGCGAAAAAAGAAGCGGAGAGAGCGCGTCGCGAACAAGAGAAGAAAGAGCGGAAAGAGCGCATGAGACGTTTGGAAGAGGAGAACAAGAAGACCTTCACCGCCAGCTACGCACCGACGTCCCCGCGCCCGAAGAAGAATCCGAATCCGTATACGCCGACAGCGGAGGAGATATTGGCGCCGAAGCCGATCGCAGAGGGCACCGAGCCGCCGACCACGCCGCAGGATACTCCCGTCATCAAGACGAGCGGAACGGCGTCCGCGGGAAGTGCGGCAGGACGTCCGCGCACCTTCGTCCCGCGTTCGTATACGCCGATCAGCATTACGCCGGAGAACGTACACGAAGTGCTGGGAGACGGCAAGGACAAGAAAAAGAAGAAATGATCATAAGGGGCGGGACATCTCGCCCCTGTATCACATTTTAGTATGGCAGAAGATCGCAAAGAGAAAAAACCGATATCGGCAAAAAGAGTCGTCAGCATCGTGCTGACGGTGCTCTTCGTCGTCATCATCGTGGCGACCGTGATCGCCCTCGTGCATATCAAGACCGCGAAAGATCCCTCTCTTTTCGGCTACGGAGTCTACACCGTCGTCAGCGGCTCCATGACCCCCACGCTCAGAGTCGGCGACGTCATCTTCGTCAAGAAAGTGACCGACCCTGCCGAGCTCGCGAAAGGCGACATCATCACATTCCGAGGGCAGGGGAAACTCGCGGGAAAGGTCGTCACCCACCGTATCGTCTCGGATGGCGTGGAAGCGGACGGCAAGATCACCACGTGCGGCGACGCCAATTACGGATTGCAGGACGATCCCATCACGATGGATGACGTCATCGGCAAGATGATCCGTAAGGCGACCGTCTTCTCCGCGTTGCACCGTGCCTTCACCAGCAAGGTCGGCTTCGCCCTAATCGTGATCGTGCCGCTTATGATCTTGCTCATCATCCAATTTGTGAATTTCGTGCGCGCGTGTAAAATGGATAAAGACGGGCACGTGAAAGAGGAAGATACCGAGCCGTCGCAGGAAGAGAAGGACAGGCAACTGATAGAGGAATACCTGAAACGGCAAAAGAGGATCCGAGACGCAGAAAACAAAAAGAAGAAATAGCGACAACATATAAGCGCACAGCTCGGGATGACGGGAGAAGTGAATTTGCTACGCAGCGAATGGCACTTCGTGCGTGAATTGACCGCAGACGTGATCGTGAATTCTCGAGTAGTGCTCTCCGTGAATTGACGGCAGAGCCGTCATTGCGGATAAAAAGATCCATAATGCACGCAGAGCGTGCTATTCATGCGCCAAAGGCGCAATTCATGGCGAAAGCCAATTCATGACCGTTAGGTCAATTCATCGCTTCAGCGCACCTTCATTCCGCATTAAAGCGAAGCGCTCCGCTCCCAATACTTTCCTACCCTGTATAACTTGTCTTTCTCCTCGAATCATATTATAATGTATTTTGTCTTTAGGGACAAAAAAGGAGTAGATGCAATGCTTGAAGTAAGAAATCTAACGAAAGTTTATTCCGGCAAAGGCGGGGTATCGGTGCGCGCCTTGGACGACGTATCCGTCGTATTCCCCGAGAAAGGAATGGTCTTTCTGCTCGGTAAGAGCGGATCGGGTAAGTCCACGCTTCTGAATGTCGCGGGCGGACTGGACAAGCCGGACAGCGGCGAGATCATCGTGAAGGGCAGGAGCAGCAAGGACTTCTCCGCCGCGGACTTCGACAGCTACCGCAACACCTTCATCGGATTCGTCTTCCAAGAATACAACATTTTGAGCGAATTCACGATCGAGCAGAATATCGCGCTCGCCTTGCAGCTTCAGAGCAAGCCGAATGATAAAGCCGCCGTTGACGCGCTCCTCGCGCAGGTGGGGATGGAGGGCTACGGCAAGCGAAAGCCCAATACCCTTTCCGGCGGACAGAAGCAGAGAGTCGCCATCGCGCGTGCCCTCATCAAACAGCCCGAGATCATCATGGCGGATGAGCCGACGGGCGCTCTGGACTCCACGACGGGTAAGCAGGTATTAGACACCCTGAAGGACCTCTCCAAGGAGAAACTCGTCATCGTGGTCTCTCACGATAGGGACTTCGCGGAGTATTACGCCGACAGGATCATCGAACTGAAGGACGGCAAGATCCTCTCGGACGTCACCAAGACCTATTCCGAGGCGCCGGACACGACGGAGAATGTCAGCCAGGTGTCGGAGGACACCATCACCATCAAGAAGGGTGAGGAGATCACGGACGAGGACGTCCGCCGCATCGCCCGAATGCTCCGACAGAACGGAGGCGAAGCGGTCATCACCACGGGCACGCGGGAGCTCCCCGACGTGAAACGCGCCTGCCGCATCAATGACAACGGCTCCAAGGAGTCTTTCAAGGAGACGGGACCGGTGGAAGCCGCCGCATACGACGGCAAGGACACCAAATTCATCAAGTCTCGCCTGCCGATGTCTCGCGCGGTCAAGATGGGCGCGGGCAGCTTGAAGACCAAGCCGATCCGTCTCATTTTCACCATTATTCTCGCGGTGGCGGCATTCGTCCTCTTCGGCGTGGTGTCCACTTTTATGCTGTATGATCCGGACTATTCCATGTCGGAAGGTCTGAAAGACGCGGGCTATACCAGCATGCGTTTGGATAAGACCTTCGTCTACAAGAGGGTATCCATGCAGGTGAATAACGAAACGGGCGAAGAGGAGGAGAATTACACCTACGAAGACGAGGCTTACACCCTTTTCGGCGCGAGCGAAGTCGCCGCAAAGAACAAAGGTGAGTTGCGTTTTGCCGGCATTTTCACCTATGATCAGAGCTCGTACAAGAATTCCAATACGATCTCCATAGGACTGATGAAGGGCACGGAAAGTAAGCCGATCTCTTTGGATAACAACGACAAGACCTATCACCCGATCGATGAACTTACCGGATTCACCGATTGCGGGAAGGATTATTTGACAGGCAACGGATTCCGCATCACGGGAGAATATCCCACGAAGCCCACGGAGATCATGCTCTCTGAGTATTTTGCGGAACTTTTCGTACTGACGGAGGACAGCGGCATCGCGAAGAAAGAGGATCTCGTCGGCAAGAAGGTGCGGTTGAATGGATGCGGTTTCAGCAACAAGGAGTTTACCGTCAGCGGCATCGTGTATACGGGTGAGATCCCCACGAAATACGACACTTTGAAGACGGCGGGCAACCCGAACGATCCCGAGCGCAAGAAGCTCGCACTTTCTTTGGAGGATTATATCGAGAAGGGATTCGAGACTTTGGTCTACGTGTCTGATGACTTTTACGAGACGTATTCCGGCAATATTCGGAAAGATAATAACGGAACGTATGTACAGTCGAAGTATATCACCAAATTGTATTTGACGACGGATTCCAAGTCGGTCGATTATTATTTGGAAAATCCCGAATACAAAGGTGATTTCGGCAATTCCTTTTATTCCGAAAGCACCGTTGAGAAGTCCGGCAACTCGCTTACTTTCCGCGGTTTGGACGGGAAGGTGATAGCGAAGCCCACCCTCGGCGACAATGAGATGTATATTCCGGGGCAGGTCTATAACGAAATGATCCGTTCGTATCTGAATTCGCACAGTTTCAACCCGAAATTAGACCCCGCCGCCTATGAAGAGATAGGTTCTTGGGATGATCTGTGGAATATGATCAATAACATGAAGGACGGACTCAACTCGTCTGTTATCAAGACGATGCAAACTTGGTATCCTGCGCTCGCGTATAGAAGTTACTTGTATGACAGTGCGTATGTATTGAACAATATCATCAACAACAAGCAGAACGACAACTGGATGGACAGTGCCCAAGCTTTCGGAGGCTTCAACGATCCGGAGTATGTCGGCACGGCGGAGGATACCGACCTTACCCTGTTGCAACGCTTTATCGCCGATCATATGCAGGTGTATTACGGTTATCTGGCGGAATATGAGTTCAACAGGTCTTGGACGGATGAATTTGTCGAGGCATCGGAGAATCCCGAAGAGGTGATCCGGAACTTGAAAAACGGCAACTATTCGGATGAAGAATTCGCAACGCGGAAAGTGAAGATCGACGCTTGGTTTGCGCGTGTCGGTCGCTCCTTGGATCCGCAGGATTATTTCGCGTTCGATAACAGCAAAGAATACGACTTGGTGCTCCTTTATTGCCTGACCAAGGATCAGAAGGTATTCGCGGCTACGTATCAAAAGATCGTGGACTATGTGAATAACAATACGGACAAGGGCGGCGAGGCCATCGTTCTTACGGCAGAGGATTGGGCTGCGTTCGAGAATGCTTTCAAGTCGAATACGCAGCTTTATTACAGTTTGCTCCTGAGGAAGCCGATGGAAAGCCATGACTCGAAAGACCCTGTCCTTATCGGAGAGGAAAACGCGTGGGACGTCATCAATAACTTGCAATGGAACAATTATTCCGAATCGCAATTCGCCGCGTTAAAGCCGGAAATAGAGGCTTTCCTCACCGAGAGCGGATACACGACGGAATTGAAGGATCATTTCAGTTTCAACGTCGCCGACGGCATCGCGGATACGATGTATTATTTGGATAAAAACGGCAATCGCGGCGAGCTTGCGATCGTCGGTTACATCGAAGGGCAGTACAGTTATTATGTGAAAGACTCCTTTGTAAAGGCACATGGTGAGGAACAGAAATACGACTCCAATTCGTATACCTATTACGAAGTGCTCACCACGAATTACGTTGCGCCCGCGGATATCAAGTACAATTCCATCATCTCGCTGACGAATAACTCGTTGGATCAGATCTCGGCGGCGCTCGACGAAGGAGACAATGTCAAATTTCACATTGACAACGCCGTTGCCGAGAAATTGGACGAATTCCTTGATATGATCGGAGAACTCGGTCCGATATTCCTGTATGTCGGTCTCGGCGTCGGGTTCATTGCCGCGCTCTTCCTCCTGAACTTCATCTCGGTGTCCATCGCCGCCAAGAGGAAGGATATCGGCATCCTGCGCGCAGTCGGCGCCAGAGGTTCGGACGTCTTCAAGATCTTCTACGCCGAGGCGTTCATCATCGCGATCATCTGCTTCATTCTCGCTTGCGTGGGGTCTTACGTCCTGTGCTTCTTCCTGAATCGCAGTATTTCCGAAGCGCTGAGCGTCAGTCTTTTGAACTTCGGACCCATCAACGGCGCATTGATCCTCGGCATCTCCATCTTCATCTCCCTGATCGCCACCTTCTTCCCGGTCTATTTCGCCGCGAAGAAATCGCCTGTGGAGTCGATACGCGCATTATAAGATAGTATTTATGGAAGAGCTCGCCTTTCTTAGGAAGAAGGGCGGGCTTCTTTTATTATGAGACGGCGGTGGCGAGACTGGAGTGTGGAGAGTGGAGAGTGGAGTTGCGGAGGCGCTTGCTCCAATGCGGAATGCGGAATGAAGGTGACGCGCAAAGCGCGAATTTATTGCACCCTTTAGCGAGCGTAGCGAACGGGCAAAGGGGGATCGTCTCAAGGAACGAACGTGACGCAGAGAGGGGGATTTAAAATCCACCATTCCGTCCTCGCTCTGCTCGTCCGCAATCAAGCCTCCTTTATGAAAGGATGCAATGGCGCTTCGCAAATATATAAAATGTCATTCTGTGGAAGCCGCCGTTGGGGTCCCCGAAGAATTGCAAATTCTTTGGGGTGTTGGCGGCGAAGTATCTCATCCTTGTTAAAAATTCGAGCGGAGCATTCCTTGCGAGCGATGTTATCATAGGAGGGCTATGCCCGAATTATCATATGCGCATTATCATACGCTTGTGGCGTTATCATATGACCGAAGGAGATTTATCGCGGTGGTGACGCTGACGCGAAATGCTTATTTGTCATATCTGTTGCGGGACGTACATATACATCATTGTGCACAACGTGAAAAATTGTGGATAACTATGTGGATAAGTGGATTACTTATTCATTTTTGCATTTTTTGTCGCATAAAAGCGATATTTGACGGGAGGGAGAGAGATGTTCAAAGTGGTGAAGCTGACGACGATCGTATACGTCCTATGCGCGGTGGTATTGGTGGCGGCGGTGACGCCCGCTTTCGTGATGGTGAGCCGCGGCGGTGACGTAGCGGAAGCATTCTCGCAGAAGGCGCGGACGGTCGTGGTGATCGACGCGGGACACGGGGGCGAAGACCCCGGCGTGACGGGGATACGAACGGGCGTGAAAGAGAGCGACCTGAATCTTAAAACGGCGATCGTTCTCGGCGATCTCCTCTCCTCCGCGGGGTATAAAGCGGTGCAAACGCGGCTGACCGAGGGATCCACCGCGGAGGGTGCCTTCGATAAAGACGCCGATATGCGGGCGCGGAAAGAGACCATCGAACGCGCGGATCCTGCCGCCGTCATCAGCCTGCATATGAATAAATACGAGGACGCGTCCCGCCGAGGCGTGCAGGTATTCTACAGTACGGACACGTCCGAAGCCTTCGCCCTGAAGATGCAGAAACACCTCAACGATACGATGAACGTGCCGACCTTGGGACGCGGATTCGAGCCCATTCGAGGGGACTATTACATCGCGCAATGCACGGACGCACCCTCGATCATTATCGAATGCGCCTTCCTCTCGAGTCCCATCGACGAGGCATTGATCACCGACGCGGCGTATCGTCTCCGCCTCGCAGGGGAGATAGAAACGGCGGTGAACAGTTATCTTACAGAATAAAAACCGCATATCGTAACTGTAATAACCGACAAATCGACCTTCGGTCATGAATTTGCTTCGCTATCCCGCGAAGCGTCTTCTTTTCTTTGCCTTTTCGCGCGAAATATACTATAATATATAAACGGATAGAGTATGCCGAAAATCGCTTTGGATAAAAATAAAATACAACAAATGAACCCCCTCGTGCTCGCTTTTGTCGGCGATGCCGTGGAGACTTTGCGCGTGCGCACTCGCGTCGCCTTAGAGGACACCTCCAAGTCCCACGAACTGCATCTCAAAACGTCGCGGGAGGTCAATGCTCACGCTCAGTCGAACGACGCGGAGAAGGTCTTGCCGTATCTCACGGAAGAGGAAGCGTCCATTTATCGCCGTGCGCGCAACAGCAAGTCTCGCCATCACGCCAAGAATTTTTCCGTCACGGAGTATCGTCGCGCGAGCGGACTCGAAGCGGTGCTGGGGTACTTGTACCTCGCGGGGGAGACGACAAGGCTCGAAGAACTTTTCGAGATCATGGAGAGAGTATGATAGTAGAAGGCAAGAATGCGGTCAAAGAATTATTGAAAACCGGCAAGACCATCGACAAGATCTGCGCGCAGAAAGGGGACAAGGTGGCGGAAGCCCTCGCCATGCAGGCGAAGTCCGCGGGCGCGAAAGCGGTCTTCTGCACGAAGGAGAATCTCGACAAGATCTCCGTCACGCGCAAGCACCAAGGCATCATCGCCTATACGACGGACTTCGTCTATAGCGACCTCGACGACCTTTTAACGGGGGCGGAGGACAGTCGCCTCGTCATCGTCTTGGACGGCGTGGAGGATCCGCATAATCTCGGCAGTATCCTGCGTAGCGCGGAGTGTATGGGGGCGGCGGGCGTCGTCATCGGCAAGCATCGCGCCGTGCAGGTGAATGAGACGGTCGTCAAGACGTCCTGCGGCGCCACCGAGTACGTCAAAGTCGCCCGCGTCACGAATATCAATGACGCCATCCGCGCCCTGAAAGACAGGTTCTTCAAGGTGTATGCGATGGATATGGACGGCGCGCCCATCCAAGAGAGCGACCTCAAAGGGGACGTCTGCTTGGTGCTCGGTAGCGAGGGGAGCGGGGTGTCCGCTCTGACCAAGAAACTCTCCGACGCTTCCGTTTCCATCCCGATGAAAGGGGAGATCGCCAGCATGAACGTGTCGGTCGCCGCCGGCATCGGCATGTACGAATACGTCCGTCAAAACGGGAAGAAATAAAGGGGAAGAATGGAGCCGACTATCCGCGGATTGACCTCGGCAGAGGTGAAAGAGCGCGTCGATCAAGGCAAGGTCAACGGGAAACAGGACTTGCAGACCAAGAGCGTCCGCAGGATCGTTTTCGATAACGTCTTCACCCTCTTTAACGGGTTGAACCTCGTGCTCGCAGTCCTCATCCTCGTGATGAGTAAGGGCGCGAGATGGAATAATACCCTCTTTATGGGTATCGTTTTTTTTAATCTGTTCGTCGGTATTTTCCAAGAGATCAAAGCGAAAAAGACCATCGAGAAATTGTCCCTGATCTCCGCACCCAAAGTGAACGTCGTGCGTGACGGCGCGGAAGTCACCATCACCGTGGAGGAGATCGTCCTCGATGATGTGATGCTCCTCGAGGCGGGCAGGCAGGTCTGCTCCGACGCGGTGGTCACGGAGGGCGAGGTCGAGGTCAATGAGAGTATGATCACGGGCGAGTCCGACCCCATCGTGAAGAGAGTGGGCGACGACCTACTTAGCGGCAGTTTCATCGTCAGCGGCAGGTGCGCCGCGCGAGTCGTTCACGTCGGTGCGGAGAATTACGCGGCGAAGATCGCCTCGGGCGCCCGATACATCAAGAAGACCAATTCCGAGATCATGCGCGCTCTGCGCTCTATCATTCGCCTGATGAGCATCATCGTCGTGCCGCTCGGCGTCGCGCTCCTATTGAAACAATATCTCGTCGTGCATAATCCCATCGAATCGGCGGTGCTGAAGATGGCGGGGAGCGTGGTGTCCATGATCCCGCAGGGTCTCATCGCGCTGTCCACCACCGTTTTCGCGGTGGGCGTCGTGCGTCTCTCCACCTACAAGACGCTGTCGCAAGACCTTTACAGCATCGAGACGCTTGCGCGCGTGGACGTCCTCTGCCTCGACAAGACGGGCACCATCACCGAGGGGACGATGATCGTGACCGACGTCGTCACCGAGAAGGGGGAGACGGAGGATATCCTCTCCGCTCTCACCGATATTGTTCGCGCTCTTCCCGATAACAATCCCACCTATGAAGCCGTCAAGGCGTACGTCGCGGAGCGTGAGGCGGCGGGGGATGCGACCGATCTTTTCCCGTTCTCGTCCGACCGCAAATGGAGCGGCGTGAACGTCGCGGGCGTCGGGTACGTGATGGGCGCACCGGAATTCATCGCGCCCGAGCAAGCGGAACTTTATAAAGAGAAGTGCGAGACCTACCAGCGGGAAGGCAAGCGCGTCATCGCAGTCGCCCGCACCGCGCCTATCGAAGACTATAAACTCGCGGAGGTCGAGATACTCGGATACGTCCTCATCGAAGACAAAATAAGGGAAGAAGCCCCCGCCACTCTCGCATATTTCGCGGAGCAGGGGGTGGACATCCGCGTCATTTCGGGCGACAATCCCGTCACCGTGTCCGCCATCGCCAAGAAGGCGGGGCTCGCGGGTGCAGAGCGTTACGTGGACGCCTCCACGTGGGGGGACGACGTGGACATCGAGGAGATGATCTCGAAATACGTTATCTTCGGCAGGGTGAAGCCGGAGCAGAAGCTCGCCATCATCCGCACGCTGAAGAAGCAGGGGCACACCGTCGCGATGACGGGGGACGGCGTCAATGACGTCCTCGCCCTCAAAGAAGCGGATTGCAGCGTCGCGATGGCGTCGGGCAGCGACGTGGCGAAGAGCGTCGCATCCTTGGTGCTCTTGGACTCGAATTTCGCCTCGATGCCGAAAGTGGTGATGGAGGGCCGGCGTTCCATCAATAACCTGCAACGCTCGGCGTCCCTCTATCTCGTCAAGACCATCTACGCCACGATGCTCGCCATTATTTTCCTCTTCATCGGGGATTATCCTTTCGAGCCCGCCCATCTGACCCTCGTCGGCGCGACGGCGACGGGCATTCCGTCCTTCCTGCTCGCTTTGGAACCGAATAAGGAGAGAGCGGAGGGGAGCTTCATCTATAACGCCCTGCGAAAAGCCTTGCCCGGGGCGCTTACCATCGTCGTGGGCATCCTCGCGATACAGATCGTTTCCAAGTTCTTGCCGCTCACCTCGGCGGAGGCGGATATGCTCTGCGTCCTGATGGTGGCGCTCGCGTCCTTTATGGTGCTTTTCCGCGTCTGTCTCCCGATGGACGTCAAACACGCCGTCATCTTCTTCTCGATGCTCGCCGTCTATATGCTCGGTTGGCTCATCCTGCCGGGGATGTTCGAGATGATGAAAATAGGGGATATCACCCTCAAGATGATCTATGTCCTTCTCGCCCTCGCGGGGTGCGGAGCAGGCATCTTCGTCCTCTTCATTTTCCTCGAGCGGAAGCTCGCCGCCCGCGGCAAACCCAAGATATTGGAGAAACTCGATCTCGTGTGATCAAGCGTCGCTGCGTTTCACCGTGACGTCGAGTCGGAGGCGGAGAGCCTTCGGCTCTTTTTTATCGCCGTACTTTTTGTGATACTTGCCGTCCAAGGAGAGAGCGTCCACCTCCTGCGCGAGGGTCTCGCCGTAACTTTTCTCGATGGTCTCTCGAATATGCGCCGCCACGTGCTTCGTCACGTAGTCGTCCGACACCTCCGTCATATCCTCCGTGACGTTCTCCGCGATGACGGATACGAAATGCACCGCGCGGTAGGTCACCGTGCCGTCCTCCTCGATATGCCAGTAGCGAAGGATGCGCTTGACGTTCACGTCCAACGTGCCGTCCTCCGTATTGACGGAGAGGAGCATCCCGCCTTTCGCGGTGGTGAGGACGAGGGCTTCCGTCACTTCCTTCTCCGCGACGATCCCCGTCCCGTCTTCGTGAAATAGCACGGTCTTGGAACAGTCGAAGACGTAGTTTTGTTCATCGCCGCCCGTATCTGCGCCGCCCACGGCTTTCGGCACGGGGATAGCCTCCACCCACGGGAGATAAGGGGTGTAGCCCGACGTCTCGAAGTGGGAAACGAGGTTCTTCAAAGTGGCGGCGGGGTGCCCGCCCACGGTGCTGTTGATCTTATTCAGCTGTTGCAGGTACACGGACGACGCCCCCTGCATAGATACGCTGCGTTCGAGGGTCTCTTTCGCCGTGCCCTTGACCGCCATCACCGCCACGTCGTCCATCACCGAGTCCTCGATGAAGAGCTGTTTCGCCGTTTCGAGGATGCCGGTCTCCACCAGTTTCTCGCCGAAAAGGAGCATGTGGCAATGGAAATAGGCGGGCTTATACGCCGTGATGCGTCCGATCTCGTCCATCGCGGAGAGAAGAGTCTCGCCTTTGCCGCTCACGAGGGCGTAGCGGTTGGGCGCGCCGGGCGCCGAACTCTCGCCCGCAACGGCTATCTGCACCGTGACCTCGGTCTCGCCGTTTTCCGTCTTGTCCACCCCCATGCCGATGACGATGCCGCGATTCAGGATGGGCTGGGTCACGATGAGGTTCCCGACGAGAGTACACACGATGACGATCAAGAGGACGGAGATGATCTTTTTCGTTCTGTCATTCATATTTCACCTTGCTTGTATAGAGCGCCGCGCCGCCGAGCGATACGGTCACCGCCCCCGCGACGATGGTGGCGACGCTCATCACTCTCGTCATAAAGGTCTCGTGGGCGGCGGCTTCGTCCGAGACGAGGACGGAGAGTACGAGCGCGAAGAGGGAAAGGATCGCGAAAGCCGCTTTGCCCGCCTTGCGCCCCGTCTTTTCGAAGATCCCCACGGCGCATTCCTTGCCCGCGAGGAGGATGAGCCCGAGATAGACGAAAGACAGCACGGACCACAGCGTGATCATCGGCCAGTCCGCGGAGCCGAGCTCGTCGGTATTCGCGCGAAAGGCGGAGAGCTTGATGAAGGCATAATCGGTCATGCGCGCCGCCTCGCCGTAGACCGACGTGAAGACGGCGTAGAAAACGACGAGGAGCAGACAGGACACCCCGACAGCGGCAGCGAGGATCTTGCCTTTTCCACTCGCTTTTTCGCCCGCCTTGCGTTTCCTTTTCGTTTCTTCCGTTCCGCGAAGGTCTATGAGTGCGACGACGGCGGTATCGCCGAACCATCCGAGGGCGCGGAATATCCCCCGTCCCATTCCTTCTGTGTCGGCGTTCAAGATGGCGAGCGCGTTGAAAAGGTCGCCTTCCGTTCGCGTGAAGATGATGACGAAAAGGAATACGAAGACGAAGAGCCACACGAAGATCTCGAGCACCCGTCCGAGCGAGGCGTACCCGCCGCAAACGAAGAGGCAGGTGAAGACGAGGAGAATGACCGATATGGGCAGGACGGGCACGTTCTCGAAGAGGGAGAGGGCGAAATAGGTGGACACTTCCCGCGTGAAAGCCGCGAGTTTCAAGGCGAAATAAAGGAGCAGGACGCCGCCCGCCGCTACCTTGACGCCGCGGGGCAGGTCGAGAGCGAATAATCCGCCTGCCCGCGCCGTTTTGGTGGCGAAATAAAGGAGTAGGCATTCCGCCGCGAAGAGGATCAAGACCACCCACACCGCTTTCGCGCCCGCCGCTTCCGCGAGGACGGAGGGGAGGGTGCAGGCTTTTGTCGCGAGAAAGAGCACTACCGTGATGAGCGCGTACTGCGAGAAGGACACTTTCCGCGACTGTTCGAGTTGGATGCCTTGCACGTCAGTCATCGCCGTTCTCCTTTTTGAGTCGGGTGGGATTCGCGTTCGCGATGCTCTCGGGGCGAGTGACCATATCGGTGATCTCCCGCTTGACGAAGCCGTCTTTGAGGTCGGCTTTCACGAGGGGCGCGTAAGGGGCGGTGTAGTTGGAACCGAAGCTTCTGAGGGTGACGAGGTGACGAACGAGAAGGGTCGCCGCGAAGAGGATGCCGAGCACGCCGAGGAGGGCGGCTGTCGCCACGAATACGAGCCTTAGGAGGCTGTATGTCCCCACGTCGTCGGGGACGAGATAGAGCCCGATGGAGGAGAGCGCCGTCACCAGTACGGCGGGGGAAGAGAGGAGCCCCGCGCTGACCGCCGTTTCGCCGAGCACGATGGCGCCGACGATGGAGAGCGCCATGCCGACGTAGCGCGGCATTCGCACGCTGGCTTCGTTCAAGATGTCGAAGATGATGAGCACGAGCACCATCTCGAGAGTCGGCGAGAGGGGGGTGCCGTTGGTGCTATTGAGTATCGTGATGAGAAATTTCAGCGGGAGCACCTGATACTGGAATTCTTGCACCGCCACGAATACCGCGGGGAGAAAGAGTGCGATGAGGGCGCCGAAGAGCCGAAGGAACCGCGTCACGGTCACCCGCGAATTGCGCTTGAAATAATCTTGGCTGTCTTGGAAACTCTCGAGAAGGATATGCGGCACGGTCAGCACGATGGGACTGCCGTCCACGAGGATCGCCACCCGTCCTTCGAGGAGCTTCGCCGCCACGACGTCCGGCTTTTCGAGAGCGCCCACCTGCGGGAAGAGAGAGGTGGGAGAGTCCTCGATGAATTTCGTTACGTAGGAGCTGTCGATGATGCCGTCGATGTCGATCTTGTCGAGTCGCTCGTTCACGAGATCCACCGTTTCTTTCGCCGCCACGTTCGAGAGATAGCACACCGCGACGGCGGTCGAAGTATGCCGTCCGATCTTGCGCTCTCGGATGACGAGGTGGGGATCTTTGAGACGCCTGCGCAAGAGGGAAGTATTCACGGTGATATCCTCGGTGAATCCTTCGCGCGGTCCCTTGAGCACGCTGCTCGTCGGTGGTTCGCTGACCGAGCGTCGCTCCCACTTCTTGACAGAGAAAATGTATCCGCCCGCCTCTCCTTCGACGAAGAGGGCGGTGGCGCCCGAAGCGATCTCGGGGACGGCTTCCGCTGCCTTCTTGATCCTTCGAACGGGGGCAGGGGAATATGTGTTTCCGATGACCTCTCGGACGCCCTTCTCCGCAAGGGGGCGTATGACGCTGCTTTCCAATAATTCTTTGTCGATCATCGCCTCGAAAGCCGCGTAGAGACACTTCCGGTCTCCCACCTTGCCCTCGAAAACGGATAGGTCGCTGCTCTCTCCGAATGCCGTGCGGAGAGTCGTTCGTATGCGGGATAAAGTCATAGTCGTAGTATATAAAAAGAGAAAAATTTTATCATTTTTTATCGCGGAAACAGCCGTGCATTTCCTAAGAATTGACAATGCGGAATGGTGCTTTTCATATTGACAAGCGCACGCGCGTGTGATAAGATAGTTATACAAATCTTTTTTTGGAGGTATTTGTATGAAGAAAAAGTTTGGCTTACTCATTGCCATACTGCTCTGCGTAGCGCTCGTTCTTACCTTCGTTTCTTGCGGAAATAAGAACAACGAGACGACGGGCGGGGATTCTGAGGTCGCCGATTCGGTTATCGCGGAGAAGGCCGCGCTTATCGATGCGGACATTCAGAAATGGATGCAAGACAACCGTTCGGACACGGTGGTCGACCTTTCCGACAAGCTCAAGATGAGGCTGGAAAGCGACGTCGCTTATTACATCATGACGTCCAAGATGGAGAGCGTCGCTCCGACGGTCGGTGTCACTTTCAATAAGAGCACCGAGACCTATACGGTGAATTTTATCTGGAAGACGCCGAAAGGCACCACGATCACCAAGACCTTCACTGCGAAGAGAGTAGCGGCGGAGTACAATGGTTGGGCGGGCTCCTTCAAGGACGGCGTTTATGACGACGTTGAGCTCGACGACATCCTGGACACCGAGGACAAGATCGGCGTTTTGGATAATATTTTGGACTCCACGTTCGCCATGGTGAATAAGACCGTTACCGATTCCGTCACCGGCAAGTTCGGCGTGCAGGGCACCCTCGGCGTCGAGTTCGGCGACAGCAATTACGGCATCGACGTGAAAGGTAATATCGACCTCACCGCTTCCGAGGAGAACGGCACCGAGTTCGCCATCGTTGCGAAGAACGGCGACACCGCGAAGAAGTTCGGCGGTCTCTATTACGCGAATGGCGCCACCGACGAGGCTTGCAGGATCTATGTCGGTTACCTCGATGAGGATGGCGAGATGGCGTATAAGTACATCGATAACGCCATTCTGAATCAGCTCTTCAATATGATCGGCGTGAAGTTCAAGGACGATCAGGGCGACGTCATCAAGTCGAAGGCGGCAAGACCGAATAGCGGCACGAACCTCCTGTTCGAGCTCATCGGTCTCGACACCGGCACAGCCGAAATGGTGAGCGGTATCATCGGCACCTTGATCGACGCCTATGAGACGACCACCGAGGACAAGGAGACGATCTCCGTCATCGACATCAATTTCGGTACCCTCCTCTCCACCCTTTCTTCGTACGGCTCCATGCTGAATACGACGGTCAAAGAGTTTGTGAAAGATACCCCCTTCAAGGATCTTGACCTCACCACGATGCATGGCATCGTCGGACACATCACCATCATCACCATTGCGGACGAGGATGGCCGCTTGACCGACTTCGAGCTCGCGATCAACGTCCCGAAGTGCACCTTCTATCTCTGCGAGGATGAGACCAAGACGCACTTCGACATCCCCGCTTTCAGCGTGGCTCTCTATGCGAAAGACTTCATTCTCTCCGCAGACGAGACCATTGAGGACGTTATCCCCGAGAAGGCTGTCGAAGAAGCCGAATACTTCAGCCCGACGAACTTCAACATCCAGGGCGACGTGACCGTGGAAGACGCTCCGAGCGAGTTCCTTGCCACCTTCCGTTATCACTTGGTCACGGAGGTCAATCCG
The DNA here is from genome assembly GCA_017455385.1 of Clostridia bacterium. Taxonomy (GTDB): domain Bacteria; phylum Bacillota; class Clostridia; order Christensenellales; family CAG-1252; genus CAG-1252. The sequence goes on along the minus strand of JAFTBD010000154.1, from coordinate 8,422 downwards.
TTCAAGCCCAGCGAGGCGAAAGCGTCCTTCACCATCCTGCAGACCAATGCGAGAGAGTTCGATCCCGCTAACTGCACCACCTTCCTCAAGATCACCTACGATCAGAAGACCAAGATCTTCGCGACCGGCGGCACGGCTTATGAGATCGACGTAGACGGCGACGGAAAGATCACCGCTGTCGATGGCGAGAAGGCATATATCACCACCTTCGCGAAGAGCATTATGAGGGAGATCCTGACCTGGCTCGGCATTTGGGATGATAAGCAAGAGTACAACGGCTTCAACTATGATTCTACGTACGGCTACTTCTACGTTGTCGAGACCGAGAGGTATAATGGTTGGGAGCATCTCCTGCCCAGCGCGAAGGCTCTCATCGACAGTGAGCTCGGTCGTTACCTGCTCGAGCAGCACAAGGCGAGAAAGATGAGCGGCGGCGCCATCGCGGCGAACGGTAGCGCGGGCGAGTCCGACTTGACCGGCGGCAACACCGAGACGGGTGAGGAAAAGAAGAGCATCACCGACCTCATCGGCGATTACTACAATAAGGTCTCCGGTCTGATCAATAAGATCAAGGACGAGAATATCCAAATCAAGGACGGCGGCTTCACCTTCAGCGTCACCGCAGAGCAGCTCAATGCCTATGCGGACGACATCAGCGACCTCATCGACAGAGACTTCATCGCCTTCCTGAATAGGAATATCCCGGGCGCGAAGATCCCCGAGACCATCACCGATCCTTCCATCATCGAGCTCAAGGTCAATACCGAGGATCACAAGAAGCAGCTCTACCTGACCTTCACCTATGCGGATGACGTGTATGAGCTCACCTTCGACGCTTTCGTGGAGGATCAGTTCGCGGTCTACTTCAAGCTCGTCAAGGCTGACAAGCACGTCAGCGAGGGCGGCACCAAGACCTTCACCTTCGACCTCGTTATCGATGCGGAAGAAGGCACCATCACCGCGACCTACAAGAAGGACGGCGTCCTTGAGACCGAAGTCACCCACAAGAACTTCTCCATCGATTGGGGCGGCAGGAACACCGACAACCTCGAGATGTACTCCGATTCCGCTCTCGCAGGCGAGGCGGCAGGTCAGATCTTCGATCCCTCCGGCTCTGCTGACTGCATCGGCACGAAGCTCATCGGCGGATTGATGAAATTCCTGAATCAGGACATCGTCTATCCCGTCTCCAAGTTCCTCGTGAGACAATTGGTCAAACTCTTCTGAGACTAAGAGATAACCGATAACAAAAAGGCTTGTTTCGATCGAAACAAGCCTTTTTTCTTTTCTTTCGCTGTGGCGAAAGAAAGTGAACTTGTGAACTGCGTTCATAAAGCGTATTGCTGCCGGTGAATTGCACTTCGTGCGTGAATTGACCGTAAGGTCGATCCATTGCTTTCAGCGTCTAAGACGGTGCAAATAGTGGGAGATGCGAAGGAAGATCGTTCGTTTTCGAGTAAAGGCGTATAGGCATACGTCGAGCGAGGAAAGGGACGAAGACAAAAAGCAACTATATCTTTTCTCTTCCTTATCTGTTACGAGCGTTTTCGATTTTTTATAAAAAAGAAGATGACGAACTGTCATCTTCCTAAAACTCGTTGCTTTTTATCGTTATTCCGAGAATAAACCGCCAAGGTAGTGCAAATTAGGGAAAAGGGCGCAGTAAGATTTTTCGTTCGTGAGTGAAGGCGTATTGACATACGTCGAGCGAACAAACGGAAAAAGACAAAAACGTTATTCTTTATATTCCCTTTTCCTTTCTCGTATCAGCAGCTCAAATGATGGTCAAACAAGTTGGAAAGGTAAAAAAGAAGTCGGCAAACGTAGTTGACGACTTCAGATTCAAATATGTTTTTTGTCGATCTTACAAGCAAAGGTCTCTAAGTTGCACTACCGTTTGCCCGTCTTGATTAGTATTCGGCGTTTTTCACAGTCCTCGGGAACGGCAACACGTCGCGGATATTCGCGATGCCGGTCACGTACATCACCAGCCTCTCGAATCCGATGCCGAAGCCTGCGTGCTTGGTGCCGCCGTAGATGCGGAGATTACGATACCACCAGTAGTCTTCCTTCTTGAGGCCGAGCTCTTCCATGCGGCGGTCGAGGAGGTCGAGACGCTCTTCTCTCTGACTGCCGCCGACGAGTTCGCCGATGCCGGGGACCAAAAGGTCCATCGCCGCGACGGTCTTGCCGTCGTCATTCATGCGCATATAGAACGCCTTGATGTCCTTCGGGTAGTCGGTGAGGAAGATGGGGCGCTTGAAATGCTTCTCGGTGAGGTATCTCTCGTGCTCGGACTGCAGGTCGCATCCCCAGTACACGGGATAGTCGAATTTCTCGCCGCAGTTTTGCAATATCTCGATGGCTTGGGTGTATTTGACCTCTTTGAATTTCAGGTCGAGCATCTTATTCAAGCGGTTCAGAAGGTCCTTGTCCACGAATTTATTCAGGAATTCGATGTCCTGCGAGCAGCGCTCAAGGGTGTAGCGCACGGAGAATTTCAGAAGGTCCTCGACGAGAGCCATATTGTCGTGAAGGTCTGCGAAGGCGATCTCCGGCTCGATCATCCAGAATTCCGCCGCGTGACGGGAGGTATTGCTGTTCTCGGCGCGGAAGGTGGGACCGAAGGTGTAGACGTTGCTGAACGCCATACAGAAGGTCTCGACGTTGAGCTGACCGGAAACGGTCAGGTTCGCTTTCCTGCCGAAAAAGTCCTTGCTGTAATCGATATCCCCCTTATCGGTGAGCGGGGGCTCTTTCATGTCGAGGGTCGTGATCTGGAACATCTCGCCCGCGCCCTCCGCGTCGCTCGTCGTGACGATGGGGGTGTGCACGTAGATGAATCCGTGATCCGCGAAATAGCGGTGGATCGCCTGCGCCAGCACGCTGCGGATGCGGAAGACCGCATTGAAGGTGTTGGTGCGGGGACGGAGATAGGCTTGTTCACGCAGGTATTCGAGGGATGCCGCCTTCTTCTGAATGGGGAAGTCGGGGGTGGACGCGCCCTCGATCTCGATGGCGGTCGCGAGGAGCTCGAAAGGCTGTTTCGCCTCCGGGGTCAGCACGAAGGTGCCGGTGACTCTTAATGCGGCGCCGACGTTCTGCTTGATGACGTCGTCGAAATTCGCGAGGTTCTCCCTCTCCGCAACGACTTGGAGCTTGTTGAAACAGGTGCCGTCCGACAGCTCGATGAACTTGTCGTTACGGATGGTCTTGATCCAACCGCAGACGGTGATCTCCTCGCCCGATGCGGGCGCAGCGAAGTATAAGTCTTTGACAAATGTACGTTTCATAGTTTTTACCTCGGAATAATCATAGCACATTCGTACGAAAGATGAAAAGAATTTTATGCGTTTTCCTTCGGAAAAAAGGGAGGAAGCCCCCGTTGCTGATGCGCGAGACGCCTTCTATGGTCGCGCGCGTACCTGCGTAGTGGGCGATGTTCGTTGACTTTCCGCGCCCTTTTTGATACAATATCCATAATGATCTATGGCGTTTGCGAAGGTCATTTCGCATACGTCGGGAGGGCGCTGTGTCTGTCAACGTAACGGGCGAGAAACGCACGAAATTAATGGAAAAGTTGCACGCCGTCGAGGCGTATATCTCTGCGCTCCCGCAGGACGGAGAGACCGAGAAACTCATCGCTTATCTCGAGGAGATACGCGAGGACGTTAACGGCAAAAAATACGGACTGGTCTTCGAGGATCACCGCGAAGCGGTGGACGAAATGTTGGAAAAGTGTCTGCCCGTTGCGACGGAGGACGAGGCTCTCCGCATCGAGAAAGGCGGCGAGACCGATCTTCTCATCGAGGGGGATAATCTTGCGTCTTTGCATCTTCTCTGCGACACGCACGCGGGCAAGGTGGACGTCATTTATATCGATCCGCCCTACAATACCGGCAATAAGGACTTCGTTTACGACGATGCTTTCGTGGAGTCCAAGGACGCCTACCGCCACAGCAAATGGCTGTCCTTTATGGCGAAGAGGCTGGTGGTGGCGCGTGAGCTTCTGACGGGGGACGGCGTCATCTTCATCAGTATCGACGAGAAAGAGGTCTATGACCTCAAACTCCTCCTCGACGAGATCTACGGCGAGAAGAATTTCCTGAATGATTTCATTTGGCTGAATAATCTGAAAGGCAGGCAGATCGGCGTCGGCGGCGCGGTGAAGACCTACGAGCACATCCTCTGCTACGCGAAGGACGCCTCGAAGGTCAAGACCTTCGTCGGTAACGTCCGAGAGCTGAAGAAGACGATGCCTTCGGTCTATCGCATCGCGGAGTATCCCGTGATGCAGGACGAGAAAGGCTCTTTCGTCATCAAGAACGAACTGTATAATACGAATTCCGCCTTCAACGAGGAGACCCGCCCGAATTTGGTCTTCAATATCCTCTATTCGCCCGCGACGGGGGACATCAGATTCTCCGATCCTTTCGGCGAGGAAGAGGTGCCCGAGGGCTACGTCCTCATCCCGCCGCACAAGAATGCGGATGGCACCCACGCCTATCACGCTTGGCGCTGGTCCGAGAAGAAGATCCTCGCGGAGAAAGAAGACCTCTGTTTTCTCCTCGTCAAGGGAGTTTATAAGGTATATACGAAGATCCGCGACTACGATAAAACCAGCCTGAAAGACGTCATCACCGACGTCGGCAACGGCAATCAGGAGATTATGTCCCTCTTCGGCAAGGCGGTCTTTTCCTATCCGAAATCCGTCAAACTCATGCGCATTCTGATCGGCGCGGTGGATAAGAAGGACGCGACGGTCTTGGACTTTTTCGCCGGATCGGGCACCACGGGACACGCCGTGATGGCGCTCAACAAGGCGGATAACGGGCGGCGGAGATTCATCCTCTGCACGAATAACGAGAACGGCATCTGTCGGAGCGTCACCTACGAGCGCATCCGTCTCGCCATCGAGAAAGAAGGGTACGAGGCGAGCCTCAAATACCTCAAAGTGGGCTACGTCCCGCGCTCGGAATAGTAGAATAGAGGCGTCCCCTTTCGCGCGAAAGAGAGGGCATAGATGGGAGGAATTATGTTACTTATCAGAGATCTGACGAAACGTTACGGCGACAAGACGGCGGTGGAAGGCTTGACGATGGAGGTGAAGCGCGGGGAGCTCTGCGCGTTCATCGGGCATAACGGTGCGGGCAAGACCACGACGCTGAAATGCGTGGCGGGCATCCTCGGTTTCGAGGAGGGCGGCATCTACGTGGACGGCATCTCGGTGACCGATCAGCCCATCGCCACCAAGAAGAAGATCGCCTATATCCCCGATAATCCCGATATTTACGACTTCATGACGGGAATGCAGTACCTGAATTTTATCGCCGACATTTTCGGCGTTTCCGCGGAGGACAGGAAGGAGCGGATCGATAAATACGCCGCGGCGCTCTCCCTCACCGAGGACGAGATCGCGACGCAGATATCCTCTTATTCCCATGGTATGAAACAGAAACTCGTGGTGATCTCCGCTTTTCTCCATGCGCCCGACCTCATCCTTCTCGACGAGCCTTTCGTCGGGTTGGACCCCAAGGCGAGCCACGTGCTGAAAGAGATCATGCGCGACTTCTGCTCGGCGGGCGGCGCCATTCTCTTCTCCACGCATATCCTCGAGGTAGCGGAGAAACTCTGCGACAAGGTCGCCATCATTAAAAAAGGTAAACTCGTGAAATTCGGCAGTATGGACGAAGTCAAGGGGGATGCTTCCTTGGAAGAGATCTTCCTCGAGATGGAGGGCTGAGGATGCTGAAAGCGCTTTTCAAGAAACAATTCGCCGAGCTCTTCGCGATGTTCTTCAAGGATCGTCGCACGGGGCGGCAACGTTCCAAAATGGGCGGGATCATCCTCATCCTCGTGCTGGCGGTGTCCTTCGTCGGTATGGGGGCGATCTTCTATACGATGGCGAATGGGATCCTCCTCGGCATTTCGGAGGAGATGTCCTTCCTGTATTATTTCGTGATGGGGCTCATCGCCATCGCCATCGGGCTCCTCGGCAGCATTTTCAATGCCTACAATACCATCTATAACGCCAAGGATAATGAGCTCCTGCTCTCCATGCCCATCCCGCCGCGCCATATCGTTTTCGTGCGTATCACGTCGGTGGCGGCGCTCAGTATGCTGTATGAGGGCGTCGTCCTCGTGCCCGCCTTCCTCGCGCGCGTTATCTCGAAGCCCGCGAGCGCGCTCGTCGTCATCAATCATCTGCTCCTCTTCCTCTTCGTGACCCTCTTCGTCGTGGCGCTCACGTTGGTGCTCGCCTTCGTCGTTGCGGCGATCGCGCGGAAGGTGAAGCGGAAGAGCCTTGTGACCGTCGTCACTTCCCTCGTATTCATCGTGATCTATTATTACTGCTATTTCAAGGCGCAGGGCGTCCTCGCTACGCTGATGACGATGACCGAGGTCCCGTCCGCGATCAAGAAAGGGCTGTTCCTATTCTACTATATGGGACTCGCCGCGGAAGGGGATGCGGCGGGTATGGCGATCTTCGCGGCGGTCTCTGCGGCGGCATTCTTCCTCGCCTACGTCGTGATCTCGCTCCTGTTCCGCCGTTTTGCAGTTGCCCGTTCCTCCACTGCCGTGAAGGGCAAGGTGGGCGAGGTCAGAAGCGCCAAGCCGCAAGCGGCTCTCTTCAAGCGGGAATGGAAGCGTTACTTATCGCTCCCCATCTATATCTTGAATTGCTCCTTCGGGACGCTCATGATGCTCCTTGCGGGCGTGCTCGTATTCGTGAAAGCGGATCTTTTCACTGTCGTGCTCGACGGGGTGAATCAAGCCTTCCCGAATATCAAGGGCGGGGTGTTTGCGGCGGCATTCGTTTATCTGGTGGCGGCGACCAACGACCTCACCGCGCCGTCCGTTTCGCTCGAGGGGCGCTCGCTGTGGCTCATTCGCTCGATGCCCGTCAGCACGGTGGATATCTTCAAGGCGAAAGTAGCGCTCCATTTGGCGCTCACCGTCCTGCCCGCGCTCTTTATGGGGGCGGCATTCGTCTATGCATTCCGTCTTGACGCGCTCTCTGCCGTCCTGCTCCTCTTGTCGGTGCCGGCGTTCGTCCTGTTCTCGGCGACCTTCGGATTGATGATGAATATTCTGAAACCTTTCTTGGACTGGAAGAATGAGACCATCGCGGTCAAGAGCGGCTTATCCGTCCTCGTCAGTATCTTCGGGATGTTCCTCTTCGTCCTCGCCCTCGCGCTCCTCTTCCTGCCTCTCTCGGCGTGGATCGCGGATACCTGGTATTTGCTCATTATGTTGGTGCTCTTCGTCGTCGGAGACGTCCTCTTTATCAAATGGCTACAGACGGTCGGCGTGAGAAAGTTCGAAGCGTTGAGTTGAAAAAAGAAAACTATGTAGGGGCACGCCGACGGGCGTGCCTTTTTTCGCGCGATCAGTCCTTGGTGAAAGACGTATTCGTGCACTTGGGGCAAGGCGGGATCTTGTCGTTCTTGCCTACGTTTACGTTGGTGCCGCAATTGGTGCAACTGTAGGTGCCGTCTCCGGGCTTTTCGCCGGTGTGATAATATTTCATACTATCATCCTCCTTTATTTGATACGAGGATTTTGGTCGCGTTTATGTATCTTTATACCTATAAAAAACGGCAGAGCAGGCAGGAGAGGACGGTGCCCGCGAACGTCGCGATGAGGGAGATCAGGACGGCGCCGCGGTATTTCTTGATCTTGGTGCCGCCCGCATATACCGCCACGACGTAGAATACCGTTTCGCTGCTTCCCACGATGACGCTCGCCGCCCGCGCGGGGTAACTGTCCGCGCCGTAGGTGGCGTAAACGTCCGACAGAAGGGCGAGACTGCCGCTCCCGCTCATCGGACGCACGACGATGAGCTCGGTGAGTTCGGGTGGGATGCCGAGGAAACGGAAGGCAGGGGAGAGAAAGTCCGCAAGCAAGTGCGCGAGTCCGCTCGATTTGAATAGGCTCACCGCGATGAGGACGGCGGCGAGGTAGGGAAAGAGGGCCTTCACGAGATCGACGGCGCCCTTTGCTCCCTCGATGAAAGCGTCGAAGACGGGCACTTTCTTGATCGCGCCGAGGAGAAGATTCAGCGCGATGAAGGCGGGGAGGATATAGACGCTCATCCTTTTCGCCTCGTGAGAAGGGTCAGCGAGATGCCGATGAGGGCGGTGAGGAGTGTGGCGACGAGGGTCGGCAGGATGACGTCGGAGGGGGATGCGCTTCCCGCGCTCGCCCGCAAGGCGACGATGGTCGCGGGCAAGAATTGCACTCCGCAGGCATTGATGACGATGAAAAGGACGGTGTGGTCGCGCGCGGCCTCGTCTTCTCCCTGCATCAGGGCGGTGGCTTTGATCCCGAGCGGGGTGGCGGCGGCACCGATGCCGAGGAAATTGGCGGCGAGATTCTCCGAGATGAGGGCGCGCGCCTCGTCGCTTTCTCCCTTGAATAG
>JAFTBD010000153.1 GCA_017455385.1 Clostridia bacterium | reverse complement strand
GTGGGCGCGGACGGGCTCGTGATGATCCTTCCGAGCGATGTTGCCGACGCGCGTATGCGTATGTTCAATGCGGACGGCAGCGAAGGCAAGATGTGCGGCAATGCCATCCGTTGCGTGGGCAAGTTCCTCTCGGACGGCGGCTACGTCACGAAGGACGTCATCACCGTCGAGACCCTTTCGGGCGTGAAGACGTTGCGCCTCTTTAAGGAGAAGGGCGTCGTGACCAAGGTGTCCGTCGATATGGGCAAGGCGGTCTTCGACTGCGCGAAAGTCCCCGTCATTTTCGATAAACCGGAGATGATCTGTGCCCCCGTGGACGTGGATGGCAAGACTTATCAAATGACGGCAGTGTCGATGGGCAACCCGCATACCGTGATATTTACGAGAGGCATCGACGTGCTCGATCTTGAGAAGATCGGTCCGAAATTCGAGAATCTGCCGATATTCCCCGAACGGGTGAATACCGAGTTCGTCGGTCTCATATCTGCCCACGAATGCGAAATGCGCGTTTGGGAGCGTGGTAGCGGTGAGACCTATGCCTGCGGCACGGGCGCATCCGCCACGGTGGCGGCAGGTGTGAAATGCGGGCTGTACGAGCCGAATACCGACGTCACGGTGCATCTCATCGGCGGGGACCTCGTGATACGGGTCTCTCCCGATTATAACGTCACGATGACGGGCGGCGCCACCAAAGTTTACGAAGGAGTATTTGAATATGATGAAGATCAAGGTCAATGAGAATTTTGCCGCGCTGAAAGAGAGCTACCTCTTCTCCGAGATCGGCAAGAAAGTTCGCGCCTACCAAGCGGCTCACCCCGAGAAAGAGATCATTCGCCTTGGCATCGGCGACGTCACGCTTCCCCTCGCTCCCATCGTGGTGGACGCGATGAAGAAAGCGGTGGAAGAGATGGGCGTCAAGGAGACTTTCCGCGGGTATCCTCCCGAGTACGGTCACACCTTCCTTCGTGAAGCCATCGCGAAGTATTATGCGAGAAAGGGGGTCAAGGTGGCGGCGGACGACGTCTTCGTTTCGGACGGCGCGAAGAGCGACGTGGGAAATATCGTGGACATCCTCGGCAGGAATAAAGTGCTCATCCCGTCTCCCGTGTACCCCGTGTATATGGACAGCAACTTGATGAGCGGCAATAAGATCGAGCTTCTCGAGGCGGGTGAAGCGGACGGCTTCCTCGGCACCCCCGACGTCCTCGACAACGAGCCTTACGTCATTTACATCTGCTCTCCGAATAACCCCACGGGTGCGGTGTATGACAGGAAGGGGCTCGCGGCGTGGGTGGACTACGCGAAAGCGAGCGGCTCTCTCATCATCTTCGACAGCGCCTACGAGGCGTTCATAAAGGGAGATCTTCCCCATTCCATTTACGAGATCGAGGGCGCGGAGACCTGTGCCGTCGAGATATGCAGTTTCTCCAAGATGGCGGGATTCACCGGCACGCGTTGCGCCTGGACGGTGGTGCCCGAAGCCCTCGTGACGGAGGACGGCTTCTCCCTGAAAAAGCTGTGGTCGCGTCGTCAAGCCACGAAGTTCAACGGCGTGTCTTATCCCGTGCAACGCGGTGCGGAGGCGGCTCTCTCGGAGGAAGGCGTCAAGCAGTGCGCCGCCCTCGTCGACTAC
>JAFTBD010000004.1 GCA_017455385.1 Clostridia bacterium | reverse complement strand
TTCTGTCGAGGTGGATCTCCATATTGCCGGTGCCCTTGAATTCCTCATAGACGACGTCATCCATACGGCTACCCGTCTCGACGAGCGCGGTGGCGATGATGGTCAAGGAGCCGCCGTTCTCGATATTACGCGCGGCGCCGAAGAAACGCTTGGGGAAATAGAGAGAAACGGGATCCACACCGCCGGAGAGCGTCTTGCCGCTCGAGGGGACGATGACGTTATTCGCTCTCGCGAGCCTCGTCAAACTGTCGAGAAGGATGACGACGTCCTTGCCGTCTTCCACCATTCTCTTCGCACGATTGAGGACGAGCTCAGCCACCTTGATATGGTTGTCGCTCTCCTCGTCGAAAGTGCTGTAAATGACCTCTCCGTTGATACTGCGCTGCATATCCGTCACTTCCTCGGGACGCTCGTCGATGAGGAGGACCATCAAGGTCACGTCGGGCGAATTCACCGAGATGGAATGCGCGATCATCTTGAGGAGCGTAGTCTTACCTGCTTTCGGCGGGGAGACCACCATGGCGCGCTGTCCCTTACCGATCGGAGCGATGAGGTCGATGGCGCGAGCCGCGAGCTCATTGCGTCTGCCGGGGATCTCGAGACGGAGCTTCTCATTCGGGAAAATGGGAATGAGGTCGTCGAATCTCGGACGATTGAGCGCCTTATCCGCGGGCTTTCCATTGATCTCCGTGACCGCCATCACTGCGGGCGGTTTCCCTTCCGCGGACGCCTTGCAGTACGCCTTGATGAGATCACCGGGGCGCAGTCCGTAGCGCTTGATGCGCTGGGTGCTTACGTAGCTGTCGCGGGAACTATTTCGGAAATTATTCGCGCGGAGGAATCCATACCCATCGGGCAGGATCTCCAAGATACCGGAACGTACTTCGCAGCTCTTCAAGAACACGTCGTCGAATTCATTCTCCGACATCCGATCCTGCGCGATCCTCTCCTGACGATCGAGCGAGACCGTTCTGTCCCGATCTTGCCTGTCCGTTACATTCCTTTCGGGCTGGATGGTGTAGCTCCACTCCCCCGTCTGACGTCTGCCGCCTGTCGTTCTGCGCTCGCGTCTGACGCTCTGTCTCTCGGACTCGGCGGACTCTGCGGAAGTAGCGGGCGCGGCGGGTGCCGCAGGTGTCTCCGCCTGCGCGGTCTCGGTCGCCACCGGTACGGGATTGGTCTTCGGGGGACGCCCCGCCTTTCTCGCCGTCTGCGGCTGAGCCCTGCCGTCTCTGATGTCGAGGATGCAGTCGATCATCTCCTGCTTTTTCAGAGAAGTCGGGTGCGGCACGCCCACTTCACGCGCCAACGTGCGTATCTCGTGGATGCTCATTCCCTCCAGATATTCTCTCGTGATCTCACTCAAATTTATTTTCTGATCCATAATGCCTCCGTTTTTCGTGAAAAAACCTTGTTAATTCTATGCGACTCAAATAGTTGTTATACGATGGATAAATTTCCGAATTTGCGCGATTTTCCCGCATTTTTGCGGGAAAATGCGCATTTTTCAAACTTGTAAAAAATAGCCGACGAATGGATTATTGACGAAAAAGTCAATCCTTATCGAATTCAAAACAAATAACTTTCGTATTGAATCCGTCGTCGAAGTCGGCTCTGTCGAACTCAACGGGACCTACGGGGCGACACTCGATGGAATCCTCATCGAAATAGTCGAGGAATTGATCCGCGTCGTCTATGTCGAGTTCAACGCCTTCCGTCTTGTAATGCATGGGGATCACGATGCTCGGCATTAAGCGATCCACATATTCTTTCGCCACTTCCGCGTCGATGGTGTAGGTGCCGCCGACGGGGACCAAGAGGATATCCACAGGACCGATCGCCTCGATCATCAAGGGGGACGGACCGTGTCCCACGTCTCCGAGGTGGCAGATATTCACGCCGTCCATGCGGAAATTGAATACGATATTCGAGCCGCGAAGCCGCCCGTTCTCCTCGTCGTGCTTGCTGTCGATGCCGAGGATGTGGACGCCCTTCACCTCGAATGCGCCCGCCCTGTCGATGATGAGCGGACTGCCCGAGACGCCTTTAATATTATTGTGATCGTAATGCGAATGGCTGACCGTGACGACGTCGGCGGAGACCGTCGGCATCGTGATGCCGATATCACTTGAGTAGGGGT